>NZ_JCBANH010000043.1:0-48945 GCF_059760925.1 Achromobacter sp. 1011791174 | reverse complement strand
GCCGGTGCGCGTGCACGTCGTCGGCGTGGATCGGCTCTTCCAGCCAGGCAATGTCCAGCGGCTCGAAGGCGCGCGCGCAGGTCCCACAGCGCCGTGTCGATGGCGGCCAGCGCGATCGAGGTCAGCGCGCCCACCGTGGTGGCGTGCACCCGGTACATCAGCTCGCGCCACAACCCTTCCACATCGCCGGCCTCGCGGCCCGGCAGCATCGGCGCCAGGTGCTCGTCCAGCAGGCGCGCCACGGCCGAGCCGCCGGTGCCGATGGTGTAGCTGTAGCCCACCCCGACCGCGCCATCGCTGTCGGTGATGCGCACGATGGGCGTTTCCTGCCGCTCGAAGCTCTGCACCGCGTCGGTGCGCACGACCTTGGGCAACAGGTCGACCAGGAAGATCTCCACGGATGCGATGCGTGCCATGGTCGCCTCCGGCCGCTCAGCGGCTGGCCCCCTGCACCTCGGGCGGCAGGTTCACGCCATGGAATTCCTTGTAGACGGCGTTGAGCTTGCCGTTCTGCAGGTTGTCGCGCACCCAGCCGTCCAGCCTGGCCTTCAGGGCCGGCTCGTTCTTGCGCAGGCCGATGCCCAGCATGTTCAGCCGCATGACGAACTTGGACTCCATCTGCTTGGCCGGCGCCTTGTCGTTGATGGTGCGCAGCAGCGCCGGCGCCGTGGCGAAGATGTCGGCCTGGCCGCTGACCACGGCGGTGATCGAGGTGGCGTCGTCATCGAAGCGGATGATCTGCGCGTCCTTCGGCGCGATCTTGGTCAGCTCGGCGTCGTTGGTGGTGCCGCGCGTGGCTATCACCTTCTTGTTGGCGAGGTCGGCGGCGCTGGTCAGCGTCATGGACCTGGGCGCGCCCACCACCGCCAGGATGGCGGCATAGGGCACCGAGAAGTCCACCACCTTCTGGCGCTCCGGCGTGATCGACATGCTGGAGATCACGATGTCGGCCTTGTTCGTCTGCAGGAAGGGCACGCGGTTGGCGCCGGTGGTCGGCACGATCTCCAGCTCCACGCCCAGATCCTGCGCCAGCAGCCGCGCGGTCTCGACGTCCGAGCCGGTGGACTTGAGCGCGGCGTCCTTCATGCCGTAGGGCGGCACGCCCAGGTCGATGGCCACGCGCAGCTTCTTGGCGGCCAGGATGTCCTGCAACTGATCGGCGCTGGCGGCGGCGGCCAGGCCCAGGGACAGCGCGGCGGCGAGCGCGGCGCCGGCCAGGCGGACGGCGGACTTGCGGGTGTGGCGGTGTTGCATGGTGGTCTCCTGTTTATCGATCTGGGCATGCCGCGATAGGGGCATGCGGCGCATGCGCTTGCCTGTGCTGCCGGGCGCGGTCCGGCAAGCGCCGCGCCCGTCCTGCTGATTCCGTCCTGCCGACGCGCGTGCGCGCTACAGCCCGCTGCCCAGGAACTGGCGCAGCTCCGGCGTGGCGGGCGCGGCCAGCATGGCCGGCGCGCCCTCTTCCCAGACCTGCCCCTGGTGCATGAAGATGACCTTGTCGGCCACTTCCCGCGCGAAAGCCATCTCGTGCGTGACCAGGATCATGGTCATGCCCTCGGCGGCCAGCCGGCCGATCACCTTCAGCACCTCGCCGGTCAGTTCCGGGTCCAGCGCCGAGGTCACTTCGTCGAACAGCATGACCTTGGGCCGCATCGCCAGCGAGCGGGCGATGGCCACGCGCTGCTGCTGGCCGCCGGACAGCTGTTCGGGATAGTGTTCGGCCTTGTCGGCCAGGCCGACATGCTCCAGCGCCTCCATGCCCAGTTCGCGCGCGGCCTCGGCCTTGATGCCCTTGACCGAGCGCGGCGCCAGCGTCACGTTCTGCAGCACCGTCATGTGCGGGAACAGGTTGTAGCTCTGGAACACGATGCCCACGTCGCGCCGCAGCGCGCGCAGGTCCAGGCCGGCGGCGTCGTGCAGCGCGTGGCCGCAGACGTGGATCGCGCCTTCGTCGGCGGTTTCCAGCCGGTCCATGCAGCGCAGCGCCGTGCTCTTGCCCGAGCCGCTCTTGCCGATCAGGGCCACCACCTCGCCCGCGTCCACGGAAAAGCTGATGCCGCGCAGCACATGGGTGCTGCCGAAGCGCTTGTGGACCTGCTTGAGTTCAACCACGGGATGCATTGAGTTTCCTCTCCAGGTAGCGGCTCCAGCGCGACAGCGGATAGCACATGGCGAAATACAGGATCGCGGCGCAGCCAAAGTAGATGAAGGGCTGGAAGGTCGAGTTGTTGAGGATCTTGGCGTTGTAGGCCAGCTCGGAATACCCGATCACCAGCGAGGCGATCGAGGTGTTCTTGATGATCTGCACCAGGAAGCCCACCGTGGGCGGCGTGGCGATGCGCAGCGCCTGCGGCAGGATCACCTTGCCCATGCGCTGCAGGCGCGACAGCCCCAGGCATTCGGCCGCCTCCCACTGGTTCCTGGGCACGGCCTGGATGCAGCCGCGCCAGATCTCGCCCAGGAAGGCGCTGGAATAGATCGTCATGGCCAGCGCCGCGGCCGCCAGCGCCGACAGCTCGCCCAGGCCGAACAGGCTGGGGCCGAAGAAGCACAGGCCCATCAGCACCAGCAGCGGCGTGCCCTGGATCAGCTGGATGTAGCCCGCCGCCAGCAGGCGCGGCGCGCGGCGCGGCGCCACCCGCGCCAGCGCCAGCAGCAGCCCGACCGCGCCGCCGCCCAGGAAGGTCCAGAACGACAGCTTGACCGTGCCCCAGGCGCCGGCCAGCAGATACCAGGCGTGTTCCGCGGGAATGAAGGTCATGGCGCGCCTCCTACAGCGGCGTGCCGAGCTTGCGCCGGCGCGGGAAGATGAAGCGGGCCAGCAGCCAGAAGCCGGCGCGCATCAGCAGGGACAGGGCCAGGTACAGGCCCCACAGCACCACGAAGACCTCGAAGCTGCGGTAGGTGTCCGACTGGATGCGGTTGGCCACGGCCAGCAATTCCTCGGCGCCCACCGCCGACATGATGCTGGAGGCCAGCATCAGCAGCACGAACTGGCTGGTCAGCGACGGATACACGCGTTCCACCGCCGGCCGCAGCACCACGTGCCAGAACACCTGGCGCGGCGACAGCGCCAGGCATTCGCCGGCCTCCAGCTGGCCCTTGTGGATGGACTCGATGCCGGCGCGCATGATCTCGCAGGTATAGGCGCCGATATTGATCACCAGCGCCAGCACCGCGCCCGCCATGATGGGCAGCGTCACCCCGGCGCTGGACAGGCCGAAGATCAGGAAATAGCTCTGCACCAGCAGCGGCGTGTTGCGGATCGCCTCGACATAGGCGCCCGCCAGCCGGCGCAGCCAGGCCCGCCGGCTCAGGCGCGCCAGCGCGCACAGCGTGCCCAGCACGAAGCCCAGCACCGTGGCGCAGAACGACAGCTTGATGGTGACCCACGCGCCGTCCAGCAGCAGCGGCCATTGCTCCAGCACCGCCGCGAAATCGAACTGATAATTCACGGTCCCTCCCCGGATCGCGGCACGAGACCCGCTCAGGCCGCGCGCGCGGCCGGCATGCAGGCCGGGCCGATCGGCTCGAAGGACTTGTAGGTCAGGATGAACTCGCGGTGTCCCAGCCCTTCGGACTTGCTGGGCGCGCCCAGCGCCACGTCGCGGACCTGGCCGTAGATCTCCTCGGCGACTTCCTGCAGCGTGCCGCGCCCTTCGATGATGCGGCCCGCGTCCACGTCCATGTCCTCGCCCAGCTTGCGGTAGGTTTCCGGGTTGGCGCAGACCTTGATGACCGGCGACACGGCCGAGCCCACCACCGAGCCGCGCCCGGTGGTGAACAGGATCACGTGCGAGCCGCAGGCGATCAGCTCGACGATCTCGGCGTTGTCGCTGATGTTGGGAAAGCCGAAGCGCGGCTCGCCGTCGGGCACCACGTCCAGCAGGTACAGGCCGCCGAAGGGCGGCACGTCGCCCGGCTTGATGATGCCGGCTATGGGCGAGGCGCCGCTCTTGGCATAGGCCCCCAGCGATTTTTCCTCGATGGTCGACAGGCCGCCGTCGGCGTTGCCGGGCGCGAAGCTGCCATGCCCCATGATGCTGTAGTAGCGCGCGGCCTTGTTGACGCAGGCCACGATCTCCTCGCCCAGCTCGGGCGTGGCGGCGCGGCGCTTCATGTGAAACTCGCAGCCCACCAGCTCGCCGGTTTCCTCGAAGATACAGGTGGCGTCGTCCTCGATCAGCATGTCGAAGGCGCGGCCCACGGCCGGGTTGGCGCTGATGCCGCTGGTGCCGTCCGAGCCGCCGCAGATGGTGCCCACCACCAGTTCGCTCAGCGCCATCGGCACGCGCGTCTGGCGCGCCAGCGCGGCCGCCGTCTCGCGCACCCAGGCCACGCCTTCGGCGATGGTGCTGCGCGTGCCGCCGCGTTGCTGGATGGTCAGCGTGGCCACCGGCCGCCCGGAGTCGGCGATGGCCTGCTCCAGCTTGCGCTTGTTCATGCTCTCGCAACCCAGCGACACCAGCAGCGCAGCGCCCACGTTGGGATGCGTGGCGATGGCCGTCATCATGCGCTCGGCGTAGCTGTTCGGAAAACAGCCCGGAAAGCCGACCAGATGCACCTGCACGTCGCCTTCCAGATGGTGGAAATCCAGCGTGATCTCGCGCGCCACGTGATGCGCGCACTCGACCAGATAGGCCACCACGATGACATTGCGTATGCCCTTGCGGCCGTCGGCGCGCGGATAGCCGCTCAAGGCCGGGGTGGTGGTTTTCATGGGGTGCATCTCAGTTCTCCAAAATGGCTGACGCATTTCACACAACACAACAGGCGCCCCTCCCATCGGGATGCCACGGAGCCGGCTTTGCCGGGCGGTCGGCGTTCCCCTGGGGGAAAGCGCGCAGGGCTTCGGGGGGGCCACCCCACGGAGCCGCCTTTGTCGGGCCGCAGGCATGCCCCCTTGGGAGAGGTCTACCTATCGTTGAACGTATGGCCCTCTTCCAGCGTGTAGGTCGGCGTGTAGTCGCTGTCGAGGTTGTGCGTATGAATGTGGTCCCCGGCCGCGACGGGCTGGGTCAGGCTGCCGATGACGGCGCCGTACTTCAGGATCTTCTCGCCCTTGGGCATGGCATGGCGCGCCAGCTTGTGGCCCAGGCCAAGCGGCGCGCGGACCGTGGCGTCGCCCTGCTCCAGCATCACCTCGGCGCCCGCCGCCAGCGGGCTGCACACGATCAAACAGTTGTCTTCGGGGGAGATCAGCAGCAGACGCGGATCGATCATGGCTTGTCTCTCGGTGGTTTTATGTGATTTCGTTTCGTGTATGAAATCAATTTTCAAACTTGAGGTCAACCAGGGAAATCACCATTTCCGCCATTAATCGCCTGGAATTCGGGTAAACACTGCCATGATGGCCAGGATGCATTCCTCACGGCCTGCCATTTTTCCCGTATATTTGTTTTATTGATGAAATTATATTTTCAATCAACAGACGAGCACTCTTCACGGGCCGCCCATACAGGAGCAGAGACAGCATGACGCAACGTTTGCAGAACAAGCGGGCGCTGGTGACAGCCGCCGGCAACGGCATCGGCCTGGCCAGCGCCCTGGCCATGGCGCGCGAAGGCGCCGAAGTCTGGGCCACTGACATCAACCAGGACGCGCTCGCCCAGCTGGCGCGGCAGGCACAGGCCGAAGGCCTGGCCAGGCTGCGCACGCGCGTGCTGAATGTGCTGGACACGCAGGCGGTGCAAGCCTGCGCCCAGGAGATCGGCGCGCTGGACGCGCTGTTCAACTGCGCCGGCCACGTCCACGCCGGCAACATCCTCGAATGCCCGGAATCCGATTGGGACTTCGCCATGGACCTGAACGCCAAGTCCATGCACCGCACGATCCGCGCTTTCCTGCCGGCCATGCTCGAACGCGGCGGCGGCTCCATCATCAACATGTCCTCGGCCGCTTCCAGCGTCAAGGGCGTGCCCAACCGCTACGCCTACGGCGCGTCCAAGGCCGCCGTGATCGGCCTGACCAAGGCGGTGGCCGCCGACTTCGTGGCGGGCGGCATCCGCTGCAACGCCATCTGCCCGGGCACCATCGAATCGCCCTCGCTGCGCGACCGCATCGCCACGCAGGCGCGCCAGGCCGGCACCGACGACGCGACCGTGCGCGCCGCCTTCGTGGCCCGCCAGCCCATCGGCCGCGTCGGCCGCGCCGAGGAAGTCGCGGCGCTGGCGGTCTACCTGGCCAGCGACGAATCCGCCTTCACCACCGGCACCATCCAGGTCATCGACGGCGGCTGGTCCAACTGACGCCGCCGCGTTCCTGCCCCAGACTTCCCGCACCAGACTTCCCGCACCATTTTTCTACCCTATCCTTCCGTGATCCCCCATCCTCCCTTCCCTATTCAGGAGCCCGCATGAAACTCGTCCGCTACGGCCAGCCCGGCCAGGAAAAACCCGGCCTCATCGACGCCCAGGGCGCGCTGCGCGACCTGTCCGGCGTGGTCGCCGACATCGGCGGCGCCGCGCTGGCGCCTGAATCGCTGGCCCGCATCGCCGCGCTGGATGCGTCCACGCTGCCGCGCGTGGACGGCCAGCCGCGCCACGGCTGCCCGGTGGCCGGCGTCGGCAAGATCGTCTGCGTGGGCCTGAACTACGCCGACCACGCCGCCGAGTCCGGCCTGCCGGTGCCGGCCGAGCCGGTGCTGTTCCTCAAGCCCAGCTCGTCCATCACCGGCCCCGACGACGACGTCATCATTCCGCGCGGCTCGGTCAAGACCGACTGGGAAGTCGAGCTGGGCGTCGTGATCGGCAAGAAGGCGTCCTACGTCGAGGAAAGCGAGGCGCTGGAATACGTGGCCGGCTACGTGGTGGTGAACGACGTGTCCGAGCGCGAATACCAGATCGAGCGCGGCGGCCAGTGGGACAAGGGCAAGGGCTGCGACAGCTTCGCGCCCATCGGGCCCTGGCTGGTAACGCGCGACGAGATCGCCGACCCGCAGAACCTGGGCATGTGGCTGGAGGTCAACGGCAAGCGCTTCCAGGACGGCAGCACCCGCACCATGGTGTTCGGCGTGAAGCAACTGGTCAGCTACATCAGCCAGTTCATGTCGCTGCTGCCCGGCGACGTCATCAGCACCGGCACGCCGCCCGGCGTGGGCCTGGGCCAGAAGCCGCCGCTTTACCTGAAGGCCGGCGATGTCATGCGCCTGGGCATCGAGGGCCTGGGCGTGCAGTCGCAGAAAACCCGCGCCTGGTCGCGCTGAGCGGCCGGATCGCCGCGAGGCGATCGCCTATACTCGCCTCGCGCCCAGAACCCCCAGCACGCCATGCCCGCCAAGAAACAGACCGCGCCCGCCCTGCCCGATTCCTCGTCCGTCGCCGCGCCCGCCGAGGCCGACGGCGGACAGCGCTACGCGGCGCCCGCGCTGGAAAAAGGGCTGGACATCCTGGAAGCGCTGGCCGCCAGCTCGGCCGGCTACACGCTGGCCGAGCTGGCGCATCGGATCGACCGCAGCGTCAGCGAGATCTTCCGCATGGCCGTGACGCTGCAGCGCCGGGGCTACGTGCAGGTCGACGAGAACGACCGCTACACCCTCACGCTCAAGATGTTCGAGCTGGCGCACCGCCAGCAGCCGCTGAAATCGCTGGTCAGCGTGGCGCTGCCGCTGCTGCGCGAGCTGGCCAGCCGTGCGCGCCAGTCCTGCCACCTGGCGGTGTACCAGGGCGGCCGCGTGGTCGTCATCGCCCAGGTCGAAAGCCCCGAGCGCTGGTCCTTCGGCCTGAAGGTGGGCGTGAGCATGGGCCTGACCGACACGTCCTCGGGCCACGTGCTGCTGGCCTTCCGCGACGAGGTCGAGCGCACCCGCATGCTGGCCGCCCACATCAAGGTCGAGGGCGAGCTGGAATCCGACCCCGGCGAACTGTTCGCCATCCTGGCCGAGGTGCGCCAGCGCGGCTGCGCCTCCATGCCCAGCCGCCAGATCCGCGGCATCACCAACGTGGCCTACCCCGTGATGGGCGCGGCCGACCATGTGATCGCGGCCATCAACGTGCCGCACATCGAGCGCATCGACCAGAAGGTCAGCCCCGACATCGCCCAGGTCGGACAGATCGTCGGCAACGTGGCCAAGCGGCTGTCGGCGCTGATGGGGTACAGCGGGTATCTGCCCGAGGACGGTTGAGCGGCCTATTCCGGCCGCGCGGGATCGATGATGGAATGCGCCATGCCCTCGACATGCGCGTCGAACGCATCGATCCCCTGATCCAGGATGAGCGCGGCCTCCTTCTGGCTGATGGGCACCACCCATTGCAACTCGACCGTCTCGCTCCCGACCGCGATGCGCTCCAGCGCCTCGCTTTCACCGCGCAACTCATCGATGAGGATGGCCTTCGCGGTCCATTTCTCCGGCGCGAGTGGACTGGCCCCCATCACGCGCGGCGGTTCGGCGCCGTCCGTGTTCTCGATGCTGTGGGCGATCAGGTCGCACAGATATGCGCACACCCGGTCCACGCTTTCCCCGCCCAGGCCTTCTTCCAGCGCCATCATCCATTCGGCGTGAACCGCTCCGCTCCCGTGGCGAAGGCGGGATAACCCCACGGTCGCGAAGCGGGCGGGCTGGCCGCTGGCGGCCGGCGGGAAAAAGTAGATTTCAATGCGCGCCCGGCCCTGTCGCCCCGTCATCACGATCCGGTACTCCGGCATCGACCATGCTTGCAGGTAGCGGCCCAGCACGAGCGTGCGCCTCAGATCCAGGGACAGGGCTTCTTCCTGCGCGGACTCGATATGGCGCTGCGCTTCCATCGTTGATCACCTTCCGGTATTGCGAACCTGGGCCAGGCCACGCGTCTGCTGGCTCCCGCCGCGCACGCCGCCATGGTTCGAGGGCGGCCAGCGCATCGGGAGGACGCGGGAATTCTACCGGCTGATGCCTGGTCCCGGCGCCGCCACGGGGTGCCGGATGCTCAATTCTTCTTTTTGTCGACTGGAGATTGCGACCCCTGCGCGACAGTGACGGGCACCGGTGGATTGGGTGAATTTTGAGCCGATCGGCTTCGCACTGTCGGCACGACTGGCGTACTGTCTGGCGGCTCCGTCACGTTCATCGATGGGTTTCCGGAGTCAGGCACCGTTTCCATCTCCAGCCCCGTTTCTTCGTCGCCTCGGCCCGGTGCGTGAACCGCGAGCTGTTCCGCGGCGCCGCTTCCGTGCCACGGCTCGGCTACTTTGCTCGCGCCCGCCAGCGCGGACGAAATGGCGGTAAACACCAGGATGCCCTGGGTATAGCCAAACTTGCTGACCAGGACAATCGCCACCGGCGTCTGCATCAGGTCCATCAGCGCGCCATCCTTGAATGCCGCAAAATGCTCCACCAGGGCCTTTTCCGCCGACCGCGCCTCAACCCGCGCCCCTGGCTCAGCCCTGAATTTCGGATCGCATCTGTAGCTGACCAGCGTCCACAGGGCATCTGCCAGACCCGCCGTGGCGCCGCCCATCGCATGCCGGAAAGTGGGTTCCAGCACCGCCCCGAAAGCGAGTCGCGCATCCTTGATTCCCAGCAACACGCCGGCCCGAAGCATGGATTTCAGGGCTTGTCCGCCCGCGTCCAGTCCCACACTTTTCGCGAATGCCTTGCCGGCCAGCGCGGAAGTTTCCCGTTCTGGAGCCTTGGCCATGCCGTCCAGATACAGGAACTTGGCGAGCTGCGTCAAGCCAATCTGCACAACGGTCCCCGTTACCGCCCCGACCATGCCGGCAGCGCGGTCCCGCGCCTCATCGTTTTCCGAATAGTCGGCCGAGCCTCCCCCCACGGCGTACAGCGAGGCAATCGCGGTCCCCATGAATACGGCCGCCGCCGTACCGCCTCCCACCCCGGCCGCGACCAGGACGCGCATCCCCTTGCCCGCCTGCCCCCAATCGCCAAGCCAGTCCTTTTCATTGATTCGGTCGTAGGCCATCTTGCCCGCGTTCCACCCGCACACTCCGCCCGCCAGGCCGGACACCACCAAGGCCGCGAGCGGCAGCGCGCCGGCGTTCAGATCGGCGCCGGACTTCGAGGGCGGCGAGGCTTTCAACAGCGCGCTCGTCGCGTCCTGCACCGCGCCCGATACCGCGCCATAGATCGCACCTGTGACAGCAAGCGTCAGCGTCGAAGCGACGGCAGGCTTGATCGTCTCGTACCACGCCGCTTTAGGGGCGGAGGTCTGGCCACCCGCGTTGATTCCATCCATCATGATTCGCTCCCGTCCGGCTCTCAGGCCCTGTCGCGCAGGACCGCCGCTTCGGGCAATCCCATGCGCCAGGGATTGTTGAAATCGAGACTGCCGTCGCGCCAGGCCAGCGCGCAGGCGGCCAGCATCCCCAGATTGGCCGCCAGCCGTCCGGCGGACAGCCCTTTCATGTCCAGATGGCTGAGCAGCACGACTCGCCCCGTGTCGGGCGTCAAGGAAAACACGCAGGCCGACGAGCCGTTGTACATGAGCAGATTGGCCTCGAGCAGCCGCCGGCACGTCTCGTCGCCTTCTTCCGGCGCCGCCTCGCCGAAATCGCAATAGATCAGCATTTCCCGCCGCTGCCCCTGCTCCCTGGATTTCACGGTAAAGGCGACGCCGTCGAACAGCAGGTTGCCGGTCGAGATGATCTGGTCGCGATCCGCGGCCTGCACGTAATCACAAAAGCCCGCCAACAGGCTCCTGAGCGTTGCATTCATGGAATCAGTCCTTGCCAAGGATGTCTCGTGGTCTGTTTTGTGACTTTCACGCCGTCGTCGGTTCCATCCAGGCGTAGCCGCGCCTCACCGTGGCACCTATTGATCCCCCCATCTGGCCCTAGCGTTCCATCCCCAACCGGGCAAACTGGCATCACACCGCAGCGACGCGGAGCAGCCGGACGCGCCGGGACGCGGTCTCACCCACGGAGATCACCATGAACGCGAGTTTGCGCATCATCCGCCGCTGCCTGCCCGCCGGCCTGGCCGCGCTGTTGCTGGCGGCGTCCGCCCAGGCCCAGACCAAGCTGGTGGTCGGCTACCAGCTGATCGTCGGCCCCTTCCTGACCGCCATCGCCGACGGCAGCATGGATGCCGCCCTGAAAGATGCCGGCTACCAGGTCGACTGGCGCCAGTTCACGTCCGGCGGCGACATTTCCACCGCGCTGGCCTCGGGCAAGGTGCCGGTGGGCGTGCTGGGCTCGACCGGCATCACCGCCGCCGCCACGCGCGGCGTGGACCTGCAGCTGTTCTGGGTGCTGGACAACATCGGCAAGTCCGAGGCGCTGGTGGCGCGCAACGGCTCGGGCATCGCAAGCACCGCCGACCTGAAGGGCAAGCGCGTCGCCACGCCGTTCGTGTCGACCTCGCACTTCCACCTGCTGGTCGGGCTGGAGCAGGTATGGAAGATTCCGCCGCGCGACGTGCGCATCCTGAACATGCAGCCGCCGCAGATCGTCGCGGCCTGGGCGCGCGGCGACATCGACGCGGCCTATGTCTGGCCGCCGGCGTTGACCGAGATCGCCAAGAGCGGCAAGATCATCGCCGACTCCGAGCAGATCGGCAAAGCCAGCGTGCCCACCTTCGACGGCCTGGTGGCCGACCGCGCCTGGGCCGAGAAAAACCCCAAGTTCATGGCCGCCTTCACCGGCGTGATGGCCAAGTCCTATGCCGCCTACCGCGCCAACCCGGCGGCCTGGACGGCCGACTCGCCGCAGGTCAGGCACATCGTCAAGCTGATCGGCGGCAAGCCCGAGGACGTGGCCGAGGCGCTGGGCCTGCTGGTGTTCCCGACCGCCGCCGAACAGGCCTCGGGCGCCTGGCTGGGCGGCGGCAAGGAAGCCGGCGCGACGCGCGCCTTCAATGCCAGCGCGCAGTTCTTGAAGGAACAGAAGCAGATCGACAAGGCGCTGGGGGACTACAGCCCCTACGTAACGGACCAGTACGCCAAGACGGCGGCAAAATAGGCAGGCGGCCAGGCCGCGCGCGGCGCCGGCCTGGCCCGGGATCCGGCCCTGTCCGGATCCCGCCGTCATCAAGCAAGGGGAACAGGCATGCCCATGCAGTCACCCGAGGCGCGCGTGCTGTGCGCCGATCGAGTCAGCGTCACCTATCCCGGCCTGCACGACAGCGGCCCGGTGGTCGCGCTGCAGAACGTCAACCTGACCATCCAGCCCGGCGAGTTCGTGGTGGCGCTGGGAGCATCCGGCTGCGGCAAGACCACGCTGCTGAGCCTGCTGGCGGGCTTTCTATCGCCCACGGAAGGCCGCATCACGTTGGCCGGCCGGCCCATCGAAGGCCCCGGCGCCGATCGCGGCGTGGTGTTCCAGAAGCACGCGCTGCTGCCCTGGCTGAACGTGCTGGAAAACACCGAGTTCGGCCTGATGCTGCAGGGCGTGGACAAGCAGACCCGGCGCGCCCGCGCCCGCCGCAACCTGGAGCTGGTCGGGCTGCAGGACTTTCACCGCCACATGATCTACCAGCTCTCCGGCGGCATGCAGCAGCGCGTGGGCATCGCCCGCGCGCTGACCTGCGATCCCGCCATGCTGCTGATGGACGAGCCCATGGCGGCGCTGGACGCGCTCACCCGCGAGACCATCCAGGAATTGCTGCTGGACATCTGGCGCGAGACCGGAAAGATGTTCTTCTTCGTCACGCACAGCGTGGAAGAGGCGCTGTTCCTGAGTTCGCGGCTGATCGTCATGTCGCCGCGTCCCGGACGCATCACCCACACCTTCACGCCGGACTTCAACCGGCGCTTCCTGGAGACCCGCGATGGACGTGGCATCAAATCCAGTCCGGACTTCATCGCCATGCGCGAACAAGTCCTCGGCATCATCTACGGCGACGAGCGCGCCGGCGCCGATGAGCACGCCGTCCATGCCTGACACGACGCGGCCACGCCGCCGGCCGCCCTCGCCCGGCAAGGTCTACGGCGCGCCGGGCGCGGGCTACAGCGGCCACATCAGCCTGCTGACCAGCGTCGCGCTGCTGGGCCTGTGGTTCCTGGTGACCGAGGCCGGCTGGGTCAAGCCGCTGTTCCTGCCCTCGCCGCTGGCGGTGTACGGCAAGTTCGTGTCCGCCATGACCGACGGCGTGGCCAACTCGACGCTGGCCGAGCACGCGCTGGCCAGCCTGTCGCGCGTGTTCGGCGCGTTCTTCCTGGCCTGCCTGACCGCCATCCCGGCCGGCATCCTGATGGGCGTGAACCGCTGGGCGCGCGGCGTGCTGGACCCGCCGATCGAGTTCTACCGCCCCTTGCCGCCGCTGGCCTACCTGCCGCTGGTCATCATCTGGTTCGGCATCGGCGAATTCCCGAAGATCTTCCTGATCTACCTGGCCATCTTCGCGCCCATGGCCATCGCCGCGCGCGCCGGTGTGCGCTCGGTGTCGATCGAGCAGATCCACGCCGCCTACGCCATGGGCGGATCGCGCGCGCAGATCGTGCGGCACGTGATCCTGAAGGCCGCGCTGCCCGAGATCTTCACCGGCATGCGGATCGGCATCGGCGTGGGCTGGACCACGCTGGTGGCGGCCGAGATGGTGGCGGCAGACCGGGGACTGGGCTTCATGGTGCTGAACGCCGCGCAGTTCCTGGCCAGCGACACCGTCATCATGGGCATCATCGTGATCGGCGCCTTCGCCTTCGCCTTCGATCTGCTGGTGCGCTACCTGGAACGGCTGGCGATCCCCTGGAAGGGCCGGATCTGACGTTGCGTCCGCCGTTGGGTCCGTCGTTGGGTCCGCCGCTGCATCCGCTGTGCATCCGACATTGCGCCCCAGGTGGCGCCTGAACCCGCGATAAGGCGGCCGGCAGGGCAATCCCCCATTCCTTGCAGCCCCCCGCTCCTCTATGCTGAAGAACGGAACCGGCCGCCCGTCGCGGCGCGCCGGCACCGGACGCCCCGCCGCTGGCGGCCGCGTCCGCCGCCCTCAGAAGGAGCCGCCATGTCCAGCCAGGCCGCGATGCTCAAGCCTGTGTTGTGGGAACGTCTGTTCGAACGCGAAAGCGCCCCCAATCTCAGCCTGCAGGGCCGCGTGTGCCAGATGCTGGTCTCGGCCATCCTCAGCGGCCACCTGCCGCCCGGCGCGCCGGTGCCCTCCAGCCGCCACCTGGCCGACCACCTGCGCATCGCGCGCAACACGGTGGTGTTCGCTTACCAGCAGCTGGTCAGCGAGGGCTATCTGGTGTCGCGCGAGCGCAGCGGCCATTTCGTCAGCGATTCGGTCATGCAGGGGCATCTGCAAAACCCCGCGCAGGGCCATGGCGCGCCCGCCACAACAACGGCGGCCGATGACGCGCAGCGCCCCGCGCGCTGGGACGAGCGGCTGCGCTTTCGACCCTCGTTGCAACGCAATATCGTCAAGCCGCGCGACTGGCAGAAACAGCCCTACCCCTTCGTCTATGGCCAGTTCGACCAAGACCTGTTTCCCACCGCCGAATGGCGCGAGTGCTGTATCAAGGCGCTGTCGGTGCTGGACATCCGCAGCTGGGCGCCGGACCTCATCACCCACGACGACCCCGCGCTGATCGAGCAGATCCGCACCCAGGTGCTGCCGCGCCGGGGCGTCTGGGCCGACGCGTCCGAGATCGTCATCACCGTAGGTGCGCAGCACGCGCTCTACCTGCTGGCCGACCTGCTGGTCAACGACGACACGGTGGTCGGCATGGAAGACCCCGGCTATCCCGACGCGCGCAATATCTTCGCCAGCCACACCCGCCACCTGCTGCCGCTGCCCGTCGACGAACACGGCCTGATCACCGGCACCCAGCTGCTGGGCTGCGACTATCTTTTCGTCACGCCCGGCCATCAATGCCCCACGTCCGTCACGCTGTCGCGCGAACGCCGCGACAGCCTGCTGGCCCTGGCCAGCCAGGCCGACAGCATGATCATCGAGGACGATTTCGAGAGCGAAAGCCGCTGGGGCGCCGAGCCGGTGCCGGCGCTCAAGAGCCTGGACCGCGAGGGCCGCGTCATCTACGTAGGCAGTCTGGCCAAGTCCTTCGCGCCGGGCCTGCGCATCGGCTACATCGTCGCCCCGCCCGAGCTGGCGGTCGAGCTGCGCGCGCTGCGCCGGCTGATGCTGCGCCATCCGTCCGCCTACATCCAGCGCGCCTTCTCGCTGTTCATCTCGCTGGGCCACCACCATTCGCTGCTGCGGCGCCAGTCGCAGGAGTACCAGAAACGCGGCGCCGAGCTGGCGCGCGCGCTGGCGCGCCACCTGCCGGACTTCCGCGCCGCGCCCATCACCGGATCCTCGTTCTGCTGGCTGGAGGGTCCGCCCTGGCTCGACGCCGCCGAGCTGGCCGAGGCCGCGCTGGCCGATGGCGTGGTGATCGAGCCGGGCAAGGTGTTCTTCATGGACGACGCCAGCGCGCCGCGCAACTTCCTGCGGATCGGCTTCACCTCGATCCGGCTGGAGCAGATCGACCCGGGCATCGCCCGTCTGGCCGAGGTGGTGCGCCGCTACCGCATGCGGGCGGCGGCCTGAGGGGGGGCCGGCGCGCCGGCCCCCGGTCTTCACAACATCTCGTCGCGCAGGTAGTACCAGCGGTACAGCAGGCTCTGGCCGAGCCGGCGGAACGGCGCGAACAGATGGCCCGGCAAGGGCGAGTCGTAGATCGGCAGGTCCCATTTCAGGCCGTCCTGGCCCATCAGCCGCTGCGCCAGCCGGCGGCCGGCATGCGCCGAGAACGACACGCCGTTGCCGCCATAGCCAAACGCGTAATAGACCTGCTGCGCCGGATCCGGCTGGGTCACGCGCGGCATCATGTCGTGGCTGACGTCCACCCAGCCCCACCAGGAATAATCCACGTCCACGTCGCGCAGCGACGGGAACTTGCGCGCCAGCCCGGCCTTGAGCAAGGCCAGGTGGCGCGGGTTCTGCGCGTCGGCGCCATGGACCGCGCTGCGGCTGCCGATCTGCACGCGGCCGTCCGGCAGCAACCGGTAGTAAAAGCGCAGCGTGCGCGTGTCGGTGATGAAGACGGTGCTTTTCAGGCCGGCCGCCTCCAGCTCCGCCCGCGACAGCGCGCGCGTCACCAGCGAGTTGGACAGCACCGGCATGATGCGGTTGTCCAGCAGCGGATTCACGCCCTGCGCCGTGTAGCCGCCGGTGGCGAAGGCCACGCGCCGCGCGCGCACCGTGCCGCCGGGGGTCTGCAACAGGTAAGCGCCGTTCTGCGCGCGCCAGCCCCGCACCGGGCTGGACGGATGGATGCTCGCGCCCAGCGCGCGCGCCTGGCGCAGGTAGCCGTAGGCCAGCTTGAGCGGATGCACGCCCACGCCGTCCGGCTCCAGCAGCGCGCCCACGGCCTCGTGGTCGTCCACGTAGCGCTCGCGCAGCTGGTCCTTGCTCAGCATGCGCGTGTCGTAGCCGAAGACCTCGCGCATGACGCGGCTCTCGTTCTCCAGGAAGGCCATCTTCTTCTGCCGATGCGCCGTGTACAGATGGCCGCCCGGCTGCGCGTCGCAGTCCACCTGCGCCACCAGGCTCTTCCAGTATTCGAAACCCTCGCGGATCTCGGCGTCCAGCCGGCGGGCCGTGTCCAGCCCCCAGCGCTGGATCCACTGCGAGCGGTACAGCCTTCCCGAGGCGTTCTGGCCCTGGCCGCCGTTGCGGCTGGTGCAGCCCCAGACCGCGCGGTTGGCTTCCAGCACCACGGCGCGCACGCCGTAATCGCGCGCCAGCGTCAGCGCCGCCGACAGCCCGGTGAAGCCCGAGCCGACCACGGCCACGTCCACCTCCATGTCGCCATTGACCGGGCCGTCGTCCTGCGGCGGCGGCCCGGCGGTGGCGACCCAGTAGGTGGGCGCGTAGTCCTGGCCCTGCCCCGGCGGCGACACCAGCGGATCGTAGGCCGGGTCATAAGGCCGGGGGCCGGCGCGGCCCGGCGTCGAAGCGTCCATGCGGGCATTCATCCGCGCATCCATGCGAGCGTCCATGCTTGGGCTCCCTGCGGTATCGGGGCGGCGGCCGCCTCAGGCGCGCGCCGGCAAGGCCGGGCGCTGCTTGCGGTAGGCGTTCTTGACCTGGATCTTGCCGTTCTTGAAGGTGAACACGTCCACCATGTCGGCCTCGACCCGCGAGCCGTCCGCCGCCGTGCCGGTGAAGGTCGATTCCGACACGCCATGCTCGCCGCAGACCCAGTGACGGCCGTTGCGCCACTGCGCGTCCGGAAAGTTCTGCCAGGCCGCCGCGAAGGCGCGGCGCACGGCGTCGGGTCCCTCGTGCCGCGCGCCCCACTGATCCGGTCCGGCCACGGTCAGGAATACGCAGTCCTCGCTCATGAAGGACATCAGCGCATCGATGTCATGCCGGTTCCATGCGGCCGCGAATTCGGCCAGCATGTCCACGCTGACGCTCTTGTCCATGGTGGTCCCCATTGCCTGCTCTCCTCTGTGGGCCTGTAGTGGCGGAACGGCGCGCCGCCCAGGCCCGCGCGGCATGCGCCATCGTCAGGATCAAGGTACGCGGCCGCCGTTGGATGGACTAGAACCAGACGGGGGGAATCGCTTGCACCAGACGGGGCGCGCGACGCTCAACCACCCGCCGCCGCATCCAGACAGGCCGCGATCTCATCCGCGCCAACGGCCCCGCGCATGCCGATCAACACCAGTCCGGGCTCGACGGCATCGTCCGGACGCCGCGCCTGCGCGTCGAAACGCAGCCGCCGGCCCGCCCATTGCGCCAGCACCCAGCCATGCCGGTCCGTGCGCACCCAGCCCTTGGCGCGCATCAGCGGCCGGGGCAGGAGCTTCATCTGATCCGCGAAACGACGCGCGTCCAGCAGCGGCGGCGCGCGCCAGACCCAGGTGTCGAAGGGATGCGCGGGGTCATCCGGAGGAGCATGGGCGCGACGCCCCGGCGCATCCGCCTCCAGGTGGGAACATGCGGGACCGCGACCATGCGCGTGCGCCACTCCATGACCACTGTCAGGCGCGTGCCCCTGCCCGGCCACCCGCGCGCGACTCCCTGGCGCAGGCGCATGCCAATCTCCCGCCAGGCACTCCAGCCCGACGCGGCCCTCGCGCGCCTCGACCATTGCCGTGCCGCCGGTCTGGCCATGCAACCAATGCCGCAGCGCATCCAGCGCCTGCGCGGACACCAGATCGGTCTTGTTCAGCACCAGCAGATCGGCCGCGCGCAGCTGCCGCGCCACCGTGTCCGCCAGCAAGGGATCGGCCGCCGCCTCGCGGATCGCGGCGGCGTCGACCAGCACCGCCACGCCTTCAAGCTGCAGCATCGGATCGGCCAGCCCGACCTGCGCGATGCGCGCGGGGTCGGACACGCCGCTGGCTTCGATCACGATCCACTCCGGCAGCGGATCCAGCGTCAGCACCCGCGCCAGCGCCTCGTCGAGGCCGCCGGCCAGCGAGCAGCAGACGCAGCCATTGGCCAGCCGCAGCACCTGCCCGGCGCTGTCCGCCAGCAGGCCCGCGTCCACGTCCACCGGCCCGAAGTCGTTCACCAGCACCGCCGCGCGCCGCCGGTCCTGCGCCAGCGCATGGTTCAGCAGCGTGGTCTTGCCCGCACCCAGGAAACCGCCGACCACGGTCAGCGGGATGCGTCCGCCCTTTGCGCCGTCCATCTCAGGCGTCCGAGGCCATCGGCCGTCCGCCGACGACGGTGCCCGACACCCGCGCGTCCTTCAGGCGCTCGGCCGGCAAAGCCGAGGGATCATCCTCCAGCACGCAGAAGTCCGCATGCTTGCCGACCTCGATGGAGCCGACCAGATGATCCATGTGCAGCGTGTAGGCCGCGCCCAGCGTGATGGCGCGCAGCGCCTCGTCCACCCCGATGCGCTCGGACTCGCCCAGCACCCGGCCCGAGGATGTCGTTCGCGTGGCCGCGCACCAGGCGGTGAACAACGGCCCCAGCGGCGTGATCGGCGCGTCGGAGTGGATGGCGTAGCGCACGCCCTCGCGCGCCGCCGTGGCGCAGGCGTCCATGCGCTCGGCCCGGTCCGGCCCCATGGTCTGCGCATAGTGCGCATCGCCCCAGTAGTAGATGTGGTTGGCGAACAGATTGGCGCACAACCCCAGGCTGGCCATGCGCCGGAACTGCGCCGCGTCCGCCATCTGGCAATGTTGCAGCGTGTGCCGGTGGTCCGGCCGGGGATGGCTCGCCAGCGCCCGCGCCACCGCCTCGATCGCCACCTGCGTGGCCTCGTCGCCATTGGTATGAATGTGCAGCTGCGCGCCGGCCTCGTGATAGGCCTGCACCAACCCGTCCAGCTCGCCCGGCGCCGTCACCCAGATGCCGTTGGGCGCGCCGTTGTGATAGCCGGGCCAGCGCAGGCGCGCCGTGAAACCCTGGATGGAGCCGTCGACCACCAGCTTGACCATGCCCAGGCGCAGCTTGTCGTGGTTCAGCGCCGTGGCGGCGCGCAGCGTTTCCAGGCAGCGCGCCGGATCGCCCGGAAAGGCCAGCGCCGAGGCCGCCGGCACGATGCGCACCGGATAGTCCGGCTCGGCCGTGATGCGCGACAGCCGCGCCAGCCCTTCCCCTTCCAGCTCGTTCACCAGATCGGTGGCGGTGGTGACGCCGGCGCGCCGCGCCACCTGCCCGAACAGCCGCAGCCCGTCTTCCGATAGACCCACGGTGCGGAAGGGATTGCCGATCAGGCGTATCACGGGAAACATGGCGGCGAATTCGCATAGCTCGCCGCTGGGGCTGCCGTCGGGCAGGCGGGTGATGCCGTCCACGTCGGTATCGGCATCGATGCCGGCCCGCGCCAGCATGGCGCCGTTCACGTTCATCAGGTGCATGCTGGCGTGCATCACCACGACTGGACGTTCACTGGACACCGCGTCCAGGTGGCGGCGGTCCATGCGCTCGCCGCCGAAGTAGATCGGATCGAAGCCCCAGCCGATCAGCGTCCGGTCCGCGGGCAGCGCGGCCTCGGCTTCGCGCAGCCGCGCCGCCACCGCCTCGAAGCTCTTGAGCCCGGTCCAGGTCCTGCCATCCGGACCACGACGATCGTAATAACCCACGTACACGAACTTCCACATGCCGCCCTCGGGCAGATGGCAGTGGCCTTCCACCAGGCCGGGCATCAGCACCTGGTCGGCGTAGCGCCGGTCCAGCTCGGCCGGCCCCCAGGTCTTCAGCTCGTCCAGCCCGCCCACGCCCAGGATGCGGCCGTCGCGCACCGCCACGTGGGTGGCGCGCGGCCGGGCCGGATTCATGGTGAGGATGCTGCGGGCCTGGTAGATCGTGGTCGGAACGGCGGGCTGGGACATGGATCGGACTCCTGTGGCGGGATAGTGAGAAAGCTGCAAAGCGGGACGCGGCCGCGAAGCCCCGCCGCCAAGGCCGGGGCCGGGCGCATCGCGCCCATGAACTTGCCGGCCACTGAACTTGTCGTCATCTACAGCGGCGCGACCAGCGCGCCGTCGCGTCGCTCGACGAAATGGCAGGCCACGTCATGACCCGGCGCCACCTCGCGCAGCGGCGGCTCGCTGGCTGAACAAAGCGGCTGCGCGGCCGGACAGCGCCCCGCGAACCGGCAACCCGGCGGCGGATCCACCGGGCTGGGCGGATCGCCCGCCAGCCGCACGCGGCGCGCGGCGGCCTCGCGCCCGCCGCTCACGGTGGGCACCGCCGACATCAGCGCCATGCTGTAGGGATGCAGCGGCCGCGTGAAGAAGGCGCGGCGCGAGGCGCGCTCGATGATCTTGCCCAGGTACATCACCGCGATGTCGTCGCAGATGTGCTCGACCACCGCCATGTCGTGCGAGATGAACAGGAAGGACTGGCCGCGCTCGCGCTGGATCCGGCGCAGCAGGTTCAGGATCTGCGCGCGGATGGCGATATCCAGCGCCGACACCGGCTCGTCGCAGACGATCAGGTCCGGCCCGCTGGCCAGCGCCCGCGCCACGTTCAGCCGCTGCCGCTGGCCGCCGGAGAACTGGTGCGGATACAGCGCCTGCTGGTCCTGCCGCAGGCCCACCAGCTCGAACATCTCGGCCACGCGCGCCGCGCGCCCGGCCGCCGGGCCGATGTCCATCAGGTCCAGCGGCGCGCGCACGATGTCGCCGGCGCGCTGGCGCGGGTTGAGCGAGGAATACGGATCCTGGAACACCAGCTGGAGCCGGCGGCGCATGCGCCGCAATGGCTCGCCGCGCAAGGCGGTCAGGTCCTGCCCGTCGAAATGGATGGCGCCGGCGGTGGGCTCGGACAGGCGCAGCACCGACAGCGCCGTGGTGGTCTTGCCGGAGCCCGACTCGCCCACGATGGCCAGCGTGCGGCCCCGCGCCAGCTCGAAGGACACGCCGTCCACGGCCTTGACCGTGGCGGTCCGGCCGCCGCCGCCCGATACGGGGAAATGCACGGCCAGGTCGCGCACCGACAGCAGCGGCGCGGAGGCGGCCGGGGCCGGAGTATGGATTGAGGCCGGGGTCGAGGTCGAGGTCTGGATCATGATTGCCCCTCCACATAAAGCCAGCAGGCCACGCCATGCTCCGCGCCGGATGCCGCGGCGTCGGGAGCCGGCGCGGCATCGACGTCCATGCGTATCGCGCCGGCCCCCGACGGCCGCGCCAGCGGCGGAAACGCCTCGCCGCAGCGCGGCATCGCCCGCTCGCAGCGCGCCTGGAACGGACAGCCCGGCCCGCGATCCCAGATCGACGGCACCACGCCGGGGATCTCCGGCAGGTCCGGCCGCGCCTCGTCCGGCTCGCGGTCCAGCTCCGGCAGGCAGGCGATCAGGCCCTGCGTGTACGGATGCAGCGGCTCGGTCAGCACGTCGCGACAGGCGCCCTGCTCGACGATGCGCCCGCCATACATCACCACGATGCGGTCGGCCATCTCGGACACCGCGCCCATGTCGTGCGTGATCATCAGCACCGCCGTGCCGCGCCGCGCCTGCTGCTCGCGCAGCAGGTCGAAGATCTGCGCCTGCACCGTCACGTCCAGCGCGGTGGTCGGCTCGTCGGCGATCAGCACGGCCGGATCGCAGGCCAGCGCGATGGCGATCATCACGCGCTGGCGCATGCCGCCGGACATCTGGTGCGGATAATCATCCACGCGCCGCTCGGGCGCGGGTATGCCCACCGAGCGCAGCATCTCGATGGCGCGCGCCCGCGCCCGCGCCTTGTCCAGGCCCTGGTGCAGCCGCAGCGGCTCGGCGATCTGCTCGCCCACCGTGTAGACCGGATTCAGCGCGGTCATCGGCTCCTGGAAGATCATGGAAATGCTGTTGCCGCGCACCTGCCGCATCGCGCCCTCGTCGCGCGCGGCCAGGTCCTCGCCGCGCAGCAGCACGCGGCCGCCGCCGATGCGTCCGGGCTCGGGCACCAGCCGCATGATGGCCAGCGCGGTCATGCTCTTGCCGCAGCCGGACTCGCCCACCAGGCACAGCGTCTCGCCCGGCCGCAGCTCGAAGCTGACCGCATTGAGCACGTCGGCGCTGCGGCCGCGCGCGCGAAAGGCCAGCGTCAGGTTCTCCACGCGCAGCACCGGATCGGCCGCGCCGGGGGCCGGCGCGTCGCCGGGCGTCATCGCCTGCAGGACGGCGGCGTTCATAGCCGTCCCCTGGACGCCGGATTGAGCGCGTCGTTCAGGCCGTCGCCGATCAGGCTCACGGCCAGCACCGTCAGGAAAATCGCCGCGCCGGGCAGCGTCACCGCCCACCACGCGGTCAGGATGTAGGGGCGGTTGCTGCCGATCATCAGCCCCCAGCTCATGACGTTGGGATCGCCCAGCCCCAGGAACGACAGTCCGGCCTCGAACAGCACCGCCGTGCCCACCGCCAGCGTGGCCGACACGATCAGCGGCGCCAGCGCGTTGGGCAGGATCACGCGCCAGATGATGCGCGCGTCGCCCGCGCCGATGACGCGCTCGGCCAGCACGTACTCGCGCCGCTTGAGCCGCAGGAACTCGCCGCGCGCCAGCCGCGCCGTGCCGGTCCAGCTGACCACGCCGATGGCGATGGCGATCGTCGCCAGCGACGGCGAGAACAGCGTCACCAGCACCATGGCGAACAGCAGCGTGGGCAGCACCTGGAAGAACTCGGTGACGCGCATCAGCGCCTCGTCGATCCAGCCGCCGTAGTAGCCGGCCAGCGCGCCCACCGTCACCCCGATCAGCACCGACAGCACCGCCGCCACCACGCCCACCAGCAGCGTGGCGCGGCCGCCGTGGACCAGGCCGGTCAGCACGTCACGCCCCAGGTAGTCCGTGCCCAGCAGGAATTCGGCGCCGGGCGGCTCCATCGGCGCGCTGACGATCTCGAAGGGATCGGCCGGCATCAGCGCCGGGCCGAACAGCGTCACCGCCAGCACGGCGGCCAGCAGCAGCAGGCCGACGACGGCCGAGGGATTGCGCAGGAAGGCGCGCAGCGCCTCGCGCGACTGGCGGACCGGCGCGCGGCCGGGCGCGGCGGCAGCGCCCGTCGCCACGGCGGCTGCGGATGAAACGGACGAGACGGATACAGCGGATACGGCGCCCGGCGGCGCGGCGGGAATCTGGCTCATGATGTCTTGATCCGGGGATCGACCAGCCGATAGGCCAGATCGGTGAGCTGGTTCATCACCACCACCAGCAGGGAGGCGAACAGCAGGATGCCCAGCAGCGTCGGATAGTCGCGCCGCAGCACCGAGTCGAAGGCCAGCCGGCCCAGGCCGGGCCAGTTGAAGACCGTCTCGACCAGGATGGCGCCGGCCAGCACGTTGCCGAACTGCAGGCCCAGCATCGTCACCACCGGCAGCACGCCGTTGCGCAGCGCGTGCTTGTACAGCACCGTGCGCTCGGGCAGGCCCTTGGCGCGCGCGGTGCGGATGTAGTCGGCGGACAGCGCCTCGATCACGCTGGCGCGCGCCAGCCGGCTGTATTGCGCCAGGTAGACGAAGCCCAGCGTGCAGGCCGGCAGTACCAGGTGATGCAGCACGTCCAGCGCGCCGGACCAGCCCAGCTCGGACGCGCCCGCCGTGCGCATGTCGGACACCGGGAAGATCGGCAGCATCGACGCGAACAGAATGATGAGCAGGATGCCGGTCCAGAACACCGGCGCCGAGTACCCGACGATGGACAGCAGCGTGATGCCCTGCGACAGCGGCCCGTTGGGCTTGCGCGCGGCCAGCGTGCCCAGCAGCGTGCCGGCCAGGAAAGCGCCCAGCACCGAGGTCACGACCAGCAGCAGCGTGGCCGGCACGCGGTCCCAGATCAGCTGCGTCACCGGCAGGTTGAAGAAATAGGAATGGCCCAGGTCGCCGCGCAACACCTGCCCCAGGTACAGCCCCAGCTGCGCGATGAAGGGCTTGTCCAGCCCGTATTGCGCGCGCAGCTGGGCGCGCAGTTCCTCGCTGATGCCGCCCATCGAGCCAGCGATGGTCTCGACCGGATCGCCCGGCGAAATGTGGATCAGCAGGAAATTCAGCGTCACCACCGCCAGCAGCAACGCCAGCGCATAGGCCAGCCTGCGTCCCAGGTATCTCAACATGGCGCCCTCCTCGGCCTTATTGCAGCCAGGTCTCGTCCAGCGGCGACAGCACGCCCCAGATGCCATCGGGCAGGCCGTGGACCTTGCGCGAGGCCAGGGTGTGGTACGGGATCACGGTCAGGAAGTCGATCGGCAGGTCTTCCGTGACCAGCTTCTGGAACTCGGCGTACAGCGCGCGGCGCTTGCCCTCGTCGGTTTCCACGCCCGCCTGCTCCAGCAGCGCGTCGACCTTGGGGTTCCTGTACGACTGGGTGTTAGTCCAGACGATGTCGCGGATGTTGCTGGACAGATAGGTCCGGTGCACGCCGATCACCGGGTCGCCCCAGTTGAAGACGATGTCCGTGGTCAGGTCGAAATCATGGCTGGCGATGCGCTTGGCCCAGGTCGGAAAGTCCGGCGAGGCGCGCACCTGCACCGCGATGCCGACCTTCTTGAGCTGGCTGCGCAGGTATTCGGCCACGTTCTTGCCCTGCACGTCGCTGCCCGGCATGTAGTCCACCGTCAGCGTCATGCGCTCGCCCTTGCCGTCCTTCTTCAGGCCGGCCTCGTCCAGCAACTGCTCGGCGCGCTTCAGGTCCAGCGGATACTTCTTCAGGTCGGCCGAGGCATAGGGGCTGGTGGCGATGATGGGGCCGTCGGCCACCGAGGCGAAGCCGCCATTCAGCGCCTTGGCGATGAAGTTCTTGTCGATGGCGTAGGCGATGGCCTGGCGCACCCGCGCGTCGTCGAAGGGCTTGCGCGCGGTGTTGAAGGCCAGCCAGCCCAACCCGCCGATGCCCTCGTAACCCTTGCTGGTCATGGACAGCGCGGCATTGTCCTTGGCGCGCCGCAACAAGGTCGGCTCGCTCATGTAGGGCAGCGCCTGCACGTCGCCGCGCTCCAGCCCGATCAGCAGGTTGGTGGCGTCCGGGTTGATCTTGACCACCACGCGGTCCAGGTAAGGCTTGCCGGGCAGGAAGAACTTGTCGAAGCGCTCCAGAACGATTTCCTGGCCGGGCTTGAATTCCTTGAGCCGGTACGGCCCCGAGCCAACCAGATCGGCCGAATTGCGCGGATGCGATTTCAGGTCCTGGCCGTCGCCGTAGATGTGCTTGGGCAGCACCGGCATCAGCGCCGGCGACATGGACAGCAGGATGGCCGGATGCGGCCGGGACATGCGCAGCACCGCCGTGTGCGGGTCCGGCGTCTCCACGCTGTCGACTGGCGCCAGCATGGTCTGGAACGGATGGTTCTGCTTGACCGCCATGACCGAGAACGCCACGTCCTCGGACGTCACCGGCTTGCCGTCATGGAACAGCGCATCCTTGCGCAGATGCAGCGTCAGCGTGCGCGCATCGGGCGACAACTCCCAGGATTCGGCCAGATATGGCTGCGGCTTCCAGTCCGCGTCAAAGCGCAGCGGGCTGGCGAAGAGCTGCGCGCTGGGCAGCGCCGTGGCGACGCCGGACTGCACCGCGCCGTTCAGGTGGCGCGGCACCTGCGTCGAGCCGATCACCAGCGTGCCGCCCGTCTTGGGCGTTTCCGCCGCGCCGGCCGAGCCGAGCGCGAACGCGGCGAGCAAACCAGCCAGGATATGTTTTGCGCTGCGCATGTCGCTTCCCCCTTGGAATCGTGGTCCATCGGCCGCTTCGTGCATGCCGACGGCCTGGGGTCAAGCGTAGCCACGCGCCGGAGCCGGGCTTAGTACCAAAACGCCGCTGTCGTTGGTGCCAGTAAAAGATTGCAGGGCGCGCCCGGGACGCCGGCTGATGACACAGCGCCCCGGACCGCCGTCAGAACTTCCAGTTCAGATTGCCGCGCACCGCGTGTTCCGAGCCGTTCCCGGCAAGCAGGCCGCCATAGGACAGCCCGGCGCTGAACCGCTCGTTCACGACCAGCTCCGCCCCCAGGTCGATCAAGGCGCTGTTGCGCTCCAGCGCGGCGGTCGCGACGCGAAAGGACGCCCCGCCCGCCACGAATCCCAGGCGCGCCTGCTGCGTGGCGCCGGTCAGCACATACTGCCAACCCAGCCCCGCCGATAGCTTCAGCTGCCCGGCCCGGCCCATGTCCAAGGCGGTCTGGCCGCGCAATCCCAGCGTGGACAGCGCCGCATGCGTCCCGCCGCCACGGTCCTCGAGCGCCGCGCCGCCGCCGCTCTCGCGCTTGCGATGGGTCTGCTGGCTCACATAGGCCAGGCCCGCATAGGGTTCGAACACCGTGGTTTCGCCCAGGAAACGGCGATAGCTCGTTTCGGCGAAGAACTGCTGGGTATCGCCGCTGAAGCGGCCTTTCAGCTCGTCCGACGCGCCCTCATAGGCGACGCTGCGCTTGACCTTGCCATCGTGCCAGCTATGCGCCGTGCCCAGCAGCAGCCCCCAGGCGCCCGGCCGCCAGCTCGCATAGGCGCCCAGGTGATAGCTGTCCACATCGGACGAGGCGCTCATTCCCGGGACGCGCACCTGGTTGCGTCCGTAGCCCGACACCAGCCCCGCGCGCAGCGTCGGCGTCAGGCTGGCGTCGCCGCCCGCCCAAAAGCCGGTGACGCGGCTGCGGTAGCCATCCACCCCGTCGCCGCTGCCGGCCCGGCTCCATGCCCCCAGCGGCTGTACCCAGACTCGCGGTCCGTCCGCCATCCCGACGCGCTGTTGCTGCGTGATGACGGCCTCGCGCAGCAGGCGGCTGTCGCGCATCAGCGCCGCCTGGGTCGCCGGATAGATCTCGCCGGCAAGCTGCCGGAACGCGCCGCTGGCCTGTTCGGCGCTGGCCAGGCCCAGCACGCTTTCATAGAGCGGCGTGCCGGCCTCCAGCGTCTCGAGCGCGGCGGCAACCCGGCGTTCGTTCGGCGTGCGGGCCACGCTGGCGAAGGGAGTCGCGTTGCGATCCAGCCGCAAGCTCAGGCCTTGCGCGCCGTAGCTCGGCACGGCCCCCAGGAACAGGAAGTTCGGTTCGACCACGTCAAAGCGGCCTGTCAACCCTCCTGCCGCCGTCAGCACCTCTAAAGTGCGGCCCTTCAGTGACCGCGCCTGCGCCAGGTCGAGCAGACCGGGAGCGAATTCAAGCCGCAAGCCCAGCGCGCCGCCTGTGACCGTGGCCTTGCCCCCGGCGATGATCCGGTCGAAATCCGAGCCGTCGGCCTTGATCTCGACGTCGTAGCGCGAGCCCGGCGCGAAGCTGACATCGCCGGCCACCCGCAAGGTACCCACCGAATGGCCGGGCGATACGGTGCCGCCGGCATTGACCGCCAGCGCTTGCAGCCTGCCATTGCCGCCCAGCATCCCGCCTTGATTGATCGTTACCTTGCCGCTGACGCCGTCGACGGACGCCGCTCCGCCATTCAGGGTGATGTCGGCGCTGACACCCCGCACCGTGAACATGCCGGTCGCGTTGACCAGCGTAGGCGAAGTGATGGAGCCATTCGCGTCGATCACCAGCTCGCCGCCGTTGACGCGCGTCTCGCCCATGTAGGTATTCCTGCCGGCCAGGATCAAGGTGCCGCCGCCGCTCTTGGTCAGGCCCGCCTCGTAGGCCGCGGGATCGGCCAGCTTGCTGGTGAGCCGGGCAATACGTTCTTCCGTGATCCTGTATTCGAATTGCAGGGCGGCCTTGACCGCATCGACATCGCCGTCGGCAATGCCAAACGTCGTGGCGTTGACCTTGGACTGGAGTTCCCGGCTGATGCTGACGGCAACCCACTGGTAATTGGGATTCGCCGCGTAGCTCGTCAGATACTGGCCATTTTGTATACCCGCAAGGAGCTTAGACAACACGGAAGCCGCCACGGGATTGTCCTGGACCGCCTGATACTCGGACGAGAATTTCTGCGTCCCGATAGCGACCGCGAGCTTTTGCAATGCCGAGATTGCGCCGCGACGCAATCCGTCGAAGTAAGCGCGCTGCCTATCGTCCGGATACCCGCCAGGCATGCTCGCCTTCCTGGCCTGCCAGCCATCGACCTCGGCCTGATCCTCCTTTTTTCTTTGGACGATGGCCTCCTGGGAGATATCGTTGGTCCATGTATCCTTCTGCCCGCTGGGCAGGTTGAAATCGCCGCGACCCAACAGCTGGGCAGGACCGTTCATGGCCTTGCGCAGGTCCACCAGCCCCCAGCCGCCGAATTCGTTGGGATACTTGGCGGAACCCGCCATGGCCGGCCGGACATCGCTATACAGCGTATCGTCATAGTCAACGCTGCGGCTTGGATCGGGCACCATGGTCCGCGCCGTGGTGAACATCACCATCAAGGCCTGCTCATTGCTCATGTACGGAAACCGCTCCATGATCAGAGCCAGGGCGGCCGATGCGTGCGGCGCGGCAGCCGAGGTGCCATTGAAAGTCTGGTAGCTGGCACTGGATGGCTTGGGGGCATTTCCGTCGAATGAAGGGGATTCGACCCCGGTGGGCGCCATGACGCACCACCACTTCGCGATTCCACACTGGTTGTAGACCTGCCCAACCGTCTGGCTATAGCCCGTCGTCGTCAACCAATTGCCTTCGAGCTCGGGGTGAAAATACGGATAGGCGCCGCGCATGCTGGCATTGCCATAACCGGAGTTACCCGCACTGAAATTATTCACCACGCCGCCACGCGACGCCTTGGCGGCGGCATCCAGCCATGAACCCGCGCCCGACTTGGCGCGCACCTCTTCATGCTGGCGGTAGGCATCGATCACATTCGCCAAGGTATCGTACTTTTCGGACGGCGGCTGCGAGCCCCAGCTGTTGCTGATGATGCGCACGCCGCTTCTTGCCAGCGCGCCATACACCTCGGAGAGATACTTGGCGTCCGATGCCGGGTACTTGGGATCGGCCACCCCAAACAAAAAGCCATCGCTTGCATTGGTATTGGCGACAAGCACCCTCGCATCCGGCGCCACGCCATGCATGCCCAGGCCATCGCGAGACGCCCCGATCACTCCGCTCACCCGGGTACCGTGCGTGTCATTCCTGGCGTTCAGCACGCCCGGTATGCCGGCCGCAAGGATGGGAGAAAACCGGCTTGGCGCAAGCTCGGGATGCTTGTCGTAGTAGCCGGAATCCAACACCCCGATGACTGCGTTCTTCCCCGTATAGCCGGCGGCATAGGCGTACTCGGCATTCATCGCGCCCAGCCCCCATTCCTCCATGAATTCAGGCGTTCTCCAGCTGTCCGGCTTGCCGGGCTGTCCCGGCTCTACATACGGAGAACCCGACACCCCTGATCCCGGGATCGATGGACTCTGCGCCATCACGGACGGGCCCGCCAACTGCGCGCTCATGCCAGTCCAGAATATTCCCTTCAGCACCCCTGAACGTGCTGTCCTTCCCCATGATTTTTTCTTCATCGCTCTCGCTTCCCGTCGGTGCCATGCATGCGAAATGGAACTTCTTTGAAACAGCGCATGCGAGGCTAGCACCGGGGCGTGCGTAGCGATTACTCGTCTCGATAATCCGGAATCATCTGATCGTGTTAACCCTAGCGGGTCGATGACTTGCGGGCGCGCGCAAGCTTTCCGGGCGCGGTGCACGGCCAAGTGCGACGCCCAGGACCCGCGCCCGAGGCGCGCAAGAGACAGACGGATCAGGCCGCGGCGGCCACCGCGGCGTTTTTCGGAAAGAAGATGGCGCGGCTGGGATCGAAGTCGTACAGGCCTTCGAAATCGGCCGCGTCCGAGGCCAGTTCCAGCACCGACGCCAGGATGAAATCGGCCTTGGCGTCCGACAGCAGCGCGCTGAAATTCAATCGGACGAATCCGGGCTTTTCGATTTCGCGGCCGTCAAGAATGGCCTGCCGCATGAGCAGGGACTGCTCTTCGCCGATGTCCAGCAGGCGATGGACATAGGGCCCGGCGCAGGCGCAGCCGCCCCGGGCCTGGATGCCGAATCGGTCGCTCAGCATGCGCGTGACCAATTGCTGGTGTACAAAACCACCCCTGCCGTTGCGCACGCGGAAAGAGAATACCGGCAGACGGTTGGCCGTCAGCGACCCCAGCAGTTCCAGTTGCGCCGCGTCTTTCCAGGCGCCCAACGCCCGCCGCACGAAGTGCGCGTTGCGTTGCCGCATGAAGTCGTCGCCCAGCGCTTCCTTCACCAGCAGGACCAGCGCGGCGCGGATATCGCCCACGACGTTCGGGGTGCCCGCCTCTTCGCGCGATTCCAGGCTGCCGCTGTAATCGTGGCCGGCCGGCGACACGAACTTGACGGTGCCGCCGCCCGGCCAGGCCGGCGTCGTCTCGGTCACGGCGTCGCGCCGGACAATCAGCACGCCCGAGGCGCCGGGACCGCCGATGAACTTGTGCGGCGAGAAAACGATGGCGTCGATCTGCGCATCGGCGGCGGGCGACATCTGGATGGACAGGTACGGCGCGCCGCCGGCGTAGTCCCACAGCATTTTCGCGCCCGACTGCTTGACCAGCCGCGTGATGGCCGGGACGTCCGCGACGATGCCGGTCACGTTCGAGGCCGCCGACAGCGCGCAGATGACGAGCGTGCCGTCCGGCGCTTGCAAGGCGGCGGCCAATTCGGCCAGGTCCGGTCCGCCTTCGGGGCTTTCCCCCAATTCGATGACGTCGGCGCCGCATTCGCGCCAGGGCAGGATATTCGAGTGATGCTCATACGGGCCGATGATCACGCGGACCTTCCGGCCCGCCGCGAGGGCCGCGCGCACGCCGAAAAGATGGACCAGCCGGTTGATGCCGGCCGTCGCGCCCGAGCCCGCGAAGATCACCGCATGCGCTTCGTCCGCGCCGCAGCACCGGGCGATGGTGGCGCGCGCTTCGCGGCGCAACCGGGTGATGAATCCACCGCAATAGGACGCTTCGGTATGCGAGTTGGCGTAGTACGGCAGCACTTGCTCGAGGATGAAGCGTTCCACCTGCATCAGGGCGCGGCCGGACGCGACGTAATCGGCGTAGACCAGCGGCTTCGCGCCGAACGGGCCGTCGATGGCGGCGTCCTTGCCGATGAGCCCGTCCGCGAGCGCTGCCGCGACGTCGCCGCTCTTCAGGCTCTCTTGAAACTGCTGCAAGGGGGTGGTCTTGGCGGGGCTGGTCGCGGTGGGGGTATTCATGGTGGCGCGGGTTCCGGTAAATAGCGAAATATCATACGATGGAATACCCTGATGAAACATCACCTATATTCTGCGTAAATCAACCAAAAACAGATCAAATGAACGACAAATTAGAAAAAATAGATAAGTTCGATCTCAGCATCATCAGCTGCCTGCAAAAGGACGGCGCCTTGTCCCAGCGCGAGCTGGCCGATCGGGTGGGCCTGTCGCAGAACGCCTGCTGGCGCCGGCTGCAACGCTTGAATGCCTGCGGCATCATCCGTGGCACGCGGGCCGAGGTCAGCCTGGTGGCGCTGGGCCTGGACCTGACGGTGTTCGTCATGATCCGGACCAGCCACCACGCCAAGGCCTGGGCCGACGGCTTCCGCCTGCACGTCGAGCGCCTGCCGGAAGTCACCGAGTTCTATCGCATCGGCGGAGACTGGGACTACCTGATTAAGGTGGTCTGCCGTGGCATGGCGGGCTATGACCGCTTCTATCAAAAGCTGATCACGGATTTCGAGCTGTCGACGGTGACCGGGTTCTTCGCCATGGAAGCGATCATCGAGAACCGGCCGCCGGATCTGCGCGTGCTGGAAGGCTGACCCGGGCTGTCGGCCCGTCATCATCTGGCGGATCCGACCCGATCATCTTGCGCCGGCCAAGGCCGGCAGGGCTTTTGGGTATCATCCGGCATCGCCATTCATGTCGCGCCCCATGACCACCCTGCCCGCCCCCATGCCCGAAGCCCGGTTCTGGCAACTGATGACGCATATCGACCGCCCGCTGCTGCTGTCGGGGCAAGACGACGAGAGCCTGGCGCCGCTGCGCGCGGCGCTGACCCAATTGCCCGCTGATGACATCATTGCCTTTGCCCTGCGGCTGGCCGACAGGCTGGCGGCCTTGCTGACCGCCTCGCGCGCCAGGACGGGACCGTTTGGCGACGACGGGCTGCTTTACGCGGCGTGCCACGCCGTCGCGCGCGGACAGGCGTGGTTCGAAGCCTCGATGCGCTGGCCGGCGATGTTCGACGATGCGGACGCCGATCCCGACACGAGCTGGTGCGAGTCGCTGCTGTACCTGCCTCGCGAGGCCTGGAGCCAGGCCACCGGTGCCGGCGAGGACGATTTCCCGGTCTGGACGCTGGAGGAAGGTCTGGCGCCGTTCGCCGGCAAACTGCCCGCGTCCACCGCCGGCGACGCCGTGCGCCGCCCCGCCACGTCGCCGACCGCCTACACCGTCTACGCCAGCTTCGAGCAGCATCCCGGCATCGCCCGCCACGTGGAGCCGGAGGAAAACGTCCGCGTCACGCTGGCCGGGCTGCTGGACGACTACTTCTGGTGCCTGCTGGATCTGGACGACTATCTGGGCATCGTCAACGAACAGGGGCAGAGCTTCCAGATCCTGCATGACGCCAGCAAGAACCTGTACTGGGCCGAAGTGCCGTGCGAGGCCGACAAGGCCTCCTATGGCCAGGAATTCTCGCGCGAAGCCCTGCTGGACCTGCTGCACCGGCTGCCCGTGAACTTCGACCGGGCGATGTTCGAGGCCCCGCAGAAGCTCGCCTGGGACGAGTAGCCCCGACGCACACTAGGCCGCCAAGGCGCGCGCGTGCAGGGCCGCGATCGCGCAGCTGTCCACCCGCGCCTGCACCGAATCCGCGCGGCTGGTCAGCAGGACCGGCACGCGCGTGCCCAGCACCAGCCCGGCCGCGCCCGCGCCGGCCAGCCAGGTGAGTTCCTTGTAGAGCATGTTGCCGGCCTCGATATCGGGCGCCAGCAGGATGTCGGCCTGCCCCGCCACCGGCGAGGCGATGCCCTTCAGCTCCGCCGCCTCGCGCGAAATGGCGTTGTCCAGCGCCAGCGGCCCGTCCACCAGCGCGCCGCGTATCTGCATCCGGTCGGCCATCTTGGACAGGGCCGCCGCGTCCAGCGTGGCCGGCATGGACGGATTCACCGATTCCGTCGCGCACAGCACCGCCACCTTGGGCCGGTCCACGCCCAGCGAGCGCGCCAGGTCGATGGCGTTCTGCGCGATGTCGGCCTTCTCGGCCAGCGTGGGCGCGATGTTGACCGCCGCGTCCGTCAGGATGAACAGCTTGGGATAGGCCGCGACCGACATCACGAAGGCATGGCTGATGCGCCGCGCCGTGCGCAGGCCCGACTCGCGCGCCACCACCGCCGCCATGAAATGATCGCTGTGCAGGCTGCCCTTCATCAGCATGCCCACGACGCCGTCGCGCGCCAGCGCCGCCGCGGCCCGCGCCGATTCCAGCTCGTCGTCGGGCGCGTCGATGATTTCCAGCCCGCCGGCCGGCAGGCCCGATTCCTCCAGCAGCCGCGCGATGCGCGCGCGCGGCCCCACCAGCACCGGCTCGATATAGCCGGCCGCGCGCGCCTGAACCGCCGCGCCCAGGCTGGACGCGGACAAGGGATACGCCACCGCCGTGCGCAGCCGGCCCGCCGACAACGCGGCATCGCGCAGCGGCGCGAACAATCCATCGCTCGCCATCTTTCTCGCTCCTGCTGGCGCCGCCCCGCGCGGCGCGCTGGCATCGGCCCGGCGCCGCGCCGGATCCCCGCTCCCGGATCCTCTAGACCGCATCCGTACCTCTGGATCCGGCGCGCGCCCGTCCTCGCGCCTAGTGTCCCGCCGGCTCGATCGACAGCGGCGTTTCCCCCGACGCGAAGGGCTGGTTGACGTAGGGCTGGTACTTCTTCAGGAAGCGCACCGGCTGCTTGAGCGCGTCGCGGCGGAACGGATCGCCCAGTTCCTGGCTCACCATCATCTCCAGCACCGTGGTCTTGCCCTCGGACTGCGCCTTGCAGGCCGCGCGCAGCGCGTCGCCCACCTGGTCGGCGTGCTCGACCCGCAGGCCCTCCGCCCCCATCGCGCGCGCCAACTCGGCGAAGTTCGGGTTCTGCAGATTGCTGCCGACGAAACGGCGACCGTAGAAGTCCACCTGGTTCTTCTTTTCCGCGCCCCACTGGCCGTTATGGAACACCACCGCCGTCACCGGAATGCGCTCGCGCACGCAGGTCAGCAGTTCCTGGAAGCTCATGCACCAGGCGCCGTCGCCCACATAGGCCACGGCCGGACGATCGGGCCGGCCCAGCTTGGCGCCGATCAGCGCCGGCAGCGCGTAGCCGCAGTTGCCGAAGCTCATGGCCGCCAGCATGGAATTCGGTTCGTCGAAGCGCAGATAGCTGTTGGACACCGAGCAGATATTGCCGATGTCGGTGGACACCATCACATGCTCGGGCATGGCCAGTTCCAGCTCGCGCAGCATGCGGCGCGGATGCATGCGGCCGCCGCCCCGGCTGATGATGTCCAGGCTCCAGTCGTCGCGCTCGTGCGACCAGCCGTCCAGTTCCTTTTCCCAGGCGCTCTTCTCGGAAATGATGCGGTCGGCGCGCGCGCTCAGCGTGGCCGAGCAGGCCAGCTCGCGCGCGGCCAGCTTGGCCGCCAGCGCCGCCGCCGCCGGCTTGGCGTCGCCGCAGATGCCCACCGACACCGGGCGCACCAGCCCCAGCATGCGATGGTCGGCGTCCACCTGGATGATGCGGGCGTTCTTGGGCCAGTAATCCAGCCCGTGCTGCGGCAAGGTGCCGAAGGGCCCGAGCCGCGTGCCCAGCGCCAGCACCACGTCGGCCTCGGACAGGAGCTTCATGCCGGCCTTGGCGCCCTGGTAGCCCAGCGGGCCGCACCACAGCGGATGGCGCGACGGAAAAGCGTCATTGTGCAGATAGCTGGTCACCACCGGCGCGCCCAGCAGCTCGGCCCGCGCCACGCACTCGGCCTGCCCGTCCGAGAACAGCACGCCGCCGCCGGCCACGATCACCGGGAAGCGCGCCTCGGCCAGCAGCCTGGCCGCCGCCTCCAGGTCTTCCTCGGCGCCCGGACCGCGACGCACGCGGCGCGGCTCGGGAATCGCCACGTCGATCTCGCCATAGAAGTAGTCGCGCGGGATGTTCAGCTGCGCCGGGCCGCGCTCGGCCATGGCGTTGTCGAAGGCCTTGGCCGTGAACTCGGCCATGCGGTCGGCGCGGTTGACGTGCGCCTGGTACTTGGTGATGCGCGAGAAGATCGGCAGTTGCTCGGTTTCCTGGAAGCCGCCCAGGCCCATGCCGGACGTGCCGGTCTCGGGCGTGATCGCCACCACCGGGCTGTGCGCCCAGTAGGCCGCCGCCACGCCCGTCACGAAATTGGTGATGCCCGGGCCGTTCTGCGCGATGCAGACGCCGTGCCGGCCCGTCACCCGCGAATAGCCGTCGGCCATGTGCGCCGCGCCCTGCTCGTGCACCGTCGGCACGAAGCGGATGCCCGCCGCCGGAAACAGGTCGAGCGCGTCCATGAAGGCCGAGCCGACGATGCCGAAGACGTCCTTCACGCCCTGGGCGACCAGGGTTTCCACAAACGCTTCGCTGGGGGTCATGTGTTGCTTGCTGCTCATGTCTATCTCCTGGCGGGCCGGCGCTGGACGGGTGGATTCTGGATTGCATATCGGCCGGGCTACGCCGATACTGCACCCGAAGCGCCGTCATTCCCATCCCGCCTCGTTCCACTTTCCGCAAAATCCGTCACGGGGCGGACCGCCACAGGCCAGATCTTCATTTTTTGAAAGATGAAAGACGAATCCTCCGCCGCGCTGCGCGCGCTCACCCTGCTGGAACTCGTGGCGCAATCCGAACGCCCGGTGTCGCTGGCCGCCCTGACCGAGGCCTCCGGCCTGCCCAAGCCGTCCGTGCTGCGCATCCTGGACAGCCTGGTCGACGAGATCGGCGAGACCTGCAACTGCACCATGCTGGACGGCGACGAGGTCGTCTACCTGGACCGCGTCGAGACCGCCTGGCCGCTGCGCGTCAACCTGCAGCCCGGCTCGCGCGTGCCGCTGCACTGCAGCGCCAGCGGCAAGCTGTTCCTGGCCCACATGCGGCGCGAGGCGCGCGAACGCCTGCTGGCCGCCGCGCCGCTGCCGCGCTACACGCCCAACACCTTGTGCGACATGCAGGCGCTGGATCCCGAATTCCGCAGCATCCGCAAGGAAGGCGCCAGCTTCGACCGCGAGGAGTACCTGCTGGGCATCGTCTGCATGGCCGTGCCGATCCTGCACGGCAACCGCGCCGTGGCCGCCGTGGCGCTGCACGCGCCGCTGGCGCGCCTGTCCATCGACGCGGCCCGCGCCTGGCTGCCGCGCATGCAGCAGGCGGCGGCGGCGCTGGCGCGGACGTACGAGGCGGATGCGCAGATGCCGGGCGATTGAACGCGCCCCTGTCTCGAACCCGGCCCTGTCAGAAGCCGATTTGCCCTGGATGACTGCATCAACATAAAATTGACAGCATTGACTGCAATCTCAAGCGATTGACAATGGCGATCCTGACCGTCCGAAACGTGCCCGACGAAGTCCACCGCGCCCTGCGCCTGCGCGCGGCCAACCACGGCCGCAGCACCGAGGCCGAAGTGCGCGAGATCCTGGAACACGCGGTGAAGGCCGAGCAGCGCCCGCGCCTGGGCGACCTGCTGGCGGAACTCGGCCGCAAGGCCGGCCTGCGCAACGAGGACTTCGCCGTCCTGGAAGACACGCGCGACCGCAAACCCGCCAAGCCGATGAAAATCGCATGATCGTCCTGGACACCAACGTCGTCTCCGAAGCGATGAAGCCCGAGCCGCATCCGGCGGTCAAGACCTGGTTGAACGACCAGGTGGCCGAGACCCTGTACCTGTCCAGCGTCACGCTCGCCGAGATGATGTACGGCATCGGCGCCCTGCCCGAAGGCCGGCGCAAGCGCGGCCTGGGCATGGTCTTCGACGGCATCGTCGCGCTGTTCGGCGAGCGCGTGCTGGCCTTCGACGCCGACGCCGCCCATCACTACGCGGCGCTGGCCATCAAGGCGCGCGCCGCCGGCAAGGGCCTGCCAATGGCGGACGGTTATATTGCCGCCATCGCCGCCGCCCGGGGATACGCCGTCGCCACCCGCGACGCCGCGCCCTTTCAGGCAGCGGGCATTGCCGTCATCAATCCCTGGGACGCGTCCTAGCCTCCATCCGTGACCGGACCAATATCGTGACCGAAACCGCCTTCTCCTCCCTGCCCCTGGCCCCCGCCCTGCTCCAGAACCTGGAAAGCCTGGGCTTCACGCAGATGACTCCCATCCAGGCGCAGAGCCTGCCCCTGATCCTGGAGGGCCGCGACCTCATCGCCCAGGCCAAGACCGGCAGCGGCAAGACCGCCGCCTTCGGCCTGGGCCTGCTGCAGAAGATCAACCCGCCCTGGCTGGCGCCGCAATGCCTGGTGCTGTGCCCCACCCGCGAGCTGGCCGACCAGGTGGCGCAGGAACTGCGCCGGCTGGCGCGCCAGATCTCCAACATCAAGGTGCTGACCCTGTGCGGCGGCGCGGCGGTGCGCCCCCAAGCCGAGTCGCTGGCCCACGGCGCCCACGTCGTGGTCGGCACGCCGGGCCGCATCCAGGACCACCTGGCGCGCGGCAGCCTGGATCTGGCCGGCCTGAACACCCTGGTGCTGGACGAGGCCGACCGCATGGTCGACATGGGCTTCTACGACGATATCGTCGCCATCGCCTCGCACTGCCCGACCAAGCGCCAGACTCTGCTGTTCTCGGCCACCTACCCCGACAACATCCGCAAGCTGGCCGCCCGTTTCCTGCGCAATCCGGCCGAGGTCAAGGTCGAGGCCCAGCACGACGCCAGCCGCATCGAGCAGATCTTCTACGAGATCAAGCCCGAGGAACGCCTGGACGCCGTCGCCCGCCTGCTGGCGCATTTCCGGCCGGCGTCCACGCTGGCCTTCTGCAACACCAAGATCCGCAGCCACGACCTGGTCGAGGCCCTGAACCAGCAAGGCGTCAGCGCCCTGGCGCTGAACGGCGACCTGGAACAGCGCGAGCGCGACGAGATCCTGATCCAGTTCGCCAACAACAGCTGCTCGGTGCTGGTCGCCACCGACGTGGCCGCGCGCGGACTGGACATCCAGAACCTGGGCGCCGTCATCAACGTGGACGTGACCAAGGACACCGAGGTCCACGTCCATCGCATCGGCCGCAGCGGCCGGGGCGAACAGAAGGGCCTGGCGCTGAGCCTGTGCTCGCCCGACGAGATGCGCTGGGCCACCCTGATCGAGCAGTACCAGGGCGTCCCGCTGGTCTGGGGCGACCTGCAATCGCTGCGCCCCAAGGCCGACCGCCCGCTGCGCGCGCCCATGATCACGCTGTGCATCCAGGGCGGCAAGAAGGACAAGCTGCGGCCCGGCGACCTGCTGGGCGCGCTGACCGGCGACGGCGGCCTGACGTTCGAGCAGGTCGGCAAGATCAACGTCACCGAGTTCAACACCTACGTCGCGCTGGACCGCCGCATCGCCAAGCAGGCGTTCTCGCGCCTGTCCAACAGCGCCATCAAGGGCAAGCGCTTCCGCATGCGCTACCTGGAAGAGCTGTAAGCGTTGGTTAATACACCGCCGAATGCTTGATGGATTTGCTCGGGTTTTGCCATAATGGCCGCGCCTGTCCGGACCCCCGGGGAAAAAGGGGGCCGGACAGAGGAACCATAGGCTCGCGGTGCGCTCCAACCAGCCCACTGTTCTTCTCAATCTGAATAAGAGAACCCCAACATGATCAAATCCGACGACACCGGCAAGCTGATCCTGCGCCTGACCCTGGGCATCCTGATCCTGCTGCACGGCCTGTTCAAGCTCTCGGGCGGCGGCGTCAGCGGCATCGCCGGCATGCTGTCCTCGCACGGCCTGCCGGGCTTTCTGGCCTATGGCGCCTACATCGGCGAGATCCTGGCCCCGGTGCTCATCATCGTAGGCATCTACACCCGCCTGGGCGGCCTGATCATCGCCATCAACATGGTGGTCGCCATCCTGCTGGCCCACACCGGCCAGCTCGGCAGCCTGACCAACAACGGCGGCTGGGCGCTGGAACTGCAAGGCATGTTCCTGTTCACGGCGCTGGCCATCGCCTTCATGGGCGCGGGCCGCTTCAGCCTGGCGGGCAATGGCGGGCGCTGGAACTGAGGCGCGCGTGATCGTCCGGCATGAAGACTGACGGCGCGAGCCGCCGGTCGATGGAAACAAGGGTCGCCGGCAGGCGGCCCTTGTTCTTTTAGGATCGCGCTCGCTGGGCGTTTGATCGTGATCCGGCCATTCTTCAAGATTCGTCCGATTGATGATTCCCCGGGGTTACAGTCCGATATTCGTCCGATTGATGACTCCCCGGACAGTCCGAGTGATGACCTCCCAGATGAAGAAATCGCCGACCTCTCCCGCCGACAACGTGGTCGCGCTGTACCAGGAACATGCCCGCGCCTTTGAGCGGCAGAGAAGCCGGGATCTGTTCGAGCGCGGCTGGCTGACGCGCTTTCTGGCGCTGCTGCCGGCATCCGGCAAACCGCGCGTGCTGGACATCGGCTGCGGCAACGGCGTGCCCATCGCCCGCCACCTGATCGAACAGGGCTGCGAGATCATGGGCGTGGACACGTCCCTGCCCCTGCTCGCAGGCGCGCAAGCCGCGTTCCCGGATCACCGCTGGATCGCCGCCGACATGCGCCGCATGCCCTTGAACGAGACCTTCCACGGCCTGATCGCCTGGCACAGCCTCTTTCACCTGAGGCCCGAAGACCAGCGGCCCCTGTTCGCCACCTTCGCACGCCTGGCCGCGCCAGGCGCGCCGCTGATGTTCACCAGCGGGACCACACTGGGGGAAGCGATCGGGGAACTCGAAGGACAGCCGCTGTATCACGGCAGCCTGGACCGCCAGGAGTATCGCGATCTGCTGGAAGCCAACGGTTTCGAAGTGGTGCGATATGTCGAGTGGGACGAGGAATGCGGCCGCGCGAATGTCTGGCTGGCCCGGCGTGGCGGCGCCGTCGAGGGCGAGACGCGTCAGCCGCGCATCACGGCAGTCCCGGGCGGGATCAGTCGCGGTTGATGAAGTCCTGCGTATCCCGGATGAACCAGGGAAGATTCAGCCTTTCTCCCTCGCCGGACTGGATGGTCAGGCGCCGGTCCGAGGAAGCCGGCGCGCTGTTCAGGCTTTGTGCCGAGGGAGATGGCCGGCTGCGGTAGTCCATGTCGGCGCGCCGGGGCGGGGTGTCCGCGCAGGCGGTGAGCGTTGCGACTGTGACTGCGGCAAGAATGGGGCGCAATGCCTGGCGTGGGGTCTTCATGGTCTTCTGATCCTGCTCGTGGCACGGGCTGGCGTGCCGGATGGTCATGGATTATCTCCACACCTTACTCGCAATGCGCAACGCGCGGCAGTATCAGGTCTCCAGGGAAACGCCTGTTTCGTTGAATGATCGCAACCGTTCGTCCACCTCAATTCCACATACCAGTAAACGAACGGGAGCCGGCTCTCCCTGTCTTGGATGGCGATAAACAAGTCAGACGTTTCTTAATATGAAATATTTTTTCAAAACGTCTCGAGATTGAGTTAAATTGCCTCACCCAATCAGACCCTCTTCTCCCTCGCTGACGGATTAAAAAAATGCGCCTTTTGCCGCCTTTGGTTTTGACAATGGCCGTTCTTGCAGCTGGTTGCGCTCCCGCGCTCAAGATAACGACGCCTCCTGCCGTTCAGGCCGGAATGCAGTCGGCAGTCTCTGTTTCCGCCAATATGCCTGAGAAAAAGTATCTGCCGAATCAGGCAGGCTACATCGAAGGCACGCGCTATATCTTTATGCAGACTGGCGGCGGCAGCATTCTGTTAGGACCGATTTTTGGCAGCATGAACGTTTCCCGTCTGTCCCAGGAAATGGCCAAGCAATACAAGGACTCGGTCATACAGGTTGATCCGCTGCCAGCCTCGACTGCCGCCTTGGAAGCCGCCGGCATCAAGGCATCTGGAGAAGCCGCGGCTTTCAATCTCAAGCCATTTGTCTTCGTGCAGCGTTGCGACGACGAGAGATTCAGGCTGGCCCTGGTCTTCCATGTCGACAACGCCAACACCAAGTGGACTGGCCGCTACACCTACCATCTGCAATCGGTATACCCCGAGAAGGAATTGGCCCAATTGTCCGAAGGGCAACTGGACCAATACAAGAAAGAGCTCACCACTGCGGCAACTGCGCTCGCAGGCCTCGTCAAGCGAGACCTGAAGGGCGATTTGCCCGCCACCGGCAAGCGGGTCAATCTCGGTAGCCTGCATCTGCTTGGCAGCAAGATGGGCGGGCTGGGGATGTATACCAAGCCGGAAGACATGTACTTCGCCAACTCGCAGATTCTTGAAGAAACGGATGAATACGTGATCGCACGGGTTCCCGGAATGATGGAGTCCAATGTGTTCGGCGGAGCCATCGCCTACGGCGTCCAACGACTGGCCAAGAACCAGATCCACACGATGAAACCGTATTAACGCTTGAACCCGAAAACTCCCCGGTTTCCACATCACATCGACCCCAGCCATGTTCATTCTGATTGAAGACCGCGCCGAGATTCGCAGGGCCCAATCTCAACTCGAAGCAACGCTACGCCGCGAATTTTCAATAAAGGAAGTTCGCGACATCGGCTGGCAAGGCGGCCGACGGCCGGCCGCGAAGCTGCACTCGAATGGTGAATACTGGTACTGGTCGCAGGATCACAAGAACACATCCAATCCGCGACGATTGAATTGGTTTGGCCGGATCTATGAAGGCCCCGGTGTCGCCATCGCCGTTGAAATCAATATTCCCTACGAAGGACGCAACGATTCCGTTGCAGGCTTTTTCGCCAAGCACGCGTCCAGCGGACAGATCTATCTTTTCCATTCCGGACGAGTAGGCGGCGGAGCAACGGGGGTCAAAAAGGACGCGTTCGTGGCCTGGTCGGATCTTCAAACTCATCCGGTATATGCCCGCGATGGGTCGCAGAAGGAAGGTCTGCTCGTCATGCCTATCGCTGCGCGTGGCGCCGCCCTTGCAGCCGTAGCCTACGTAGAGGCCATCATCGATTTCAAGGCTGCCGTCCGGGAGGGCAGGACGGAGACCACGATCGCCAAGGAAAAGGAACACCAGTATCGCGCGTACTTTGATGAATCCTTCGGCCGCAGAAAGGGACGGGCCTCGGCCCGCGACATCGACTACGTATCCAGGCATGGCGAAGTAGTGAAAAGCCTGAGCGAATGGCGTCAACGCAAAGGCCTTGCCAGGAATCAACAAATCGTCAAGTCCGTATTGCTCGATCTTGGCGTATCCAGGGGAACCGAGCTGGTCGAGGCCTATGAAGTCAAAACCTCGACCATGCGCGGCGATATATACACCGGCATCGGGCAGTTGACCGTTCACGCCAAACGTGTTGACTGCCTGCGCACCCTGGTGCTGCCAGCGGACGAGAGCTTGGCCACAGACCTAATCGCCGCCCTAAAGCGAAACAATATACAGCTGCAACGATATCGACTCACGGAAACGGGCGTTACCCTGCTTTGAATTTTTCAACTCTCTCGTGACTTCTATTGTCCAATAAATAATAAACAAATATAGATAGCACGACCTCTCCTCAGAAATAACCAGCACCAGCCAGGCACCCTGCATCTCTTCACAACGCCCCTCTTGCCTCGCTGATTTCGATGCCATCTTCGCCTGTTCTTGGCACGCAATCTAACAAACACTGACAAAATAGTTATCTTCAAGGGAATGGCCACCTTTTCTCAAGGAAATCACATGAGTTCCTTGGGCGCCTCCTGGCGTTCCCGAAAACCCCCGACCACACGAAGCCCAACGTGAAACAATGCTATTTCATTAGCATTCAATTTGTCATTTTTCGCCAATCTAATCATAAAGATGGTATCCAGCGAACTATTTTTATAACAATGGCTGGCACCCTCTTTATCAAATACCACAACCTGGATGGTATCCATTTTTTTATTCTTTTCCCTGCAAAAAAACTGGTTTAAATTTCGTCCTTTTTTCAATAACCGGCTCCGTTCGCGCACCTTGCATCGCCTCCCTGGCAGCACTTTCACAGCGATTCAGTAACGATCGGACATAAGGTTATTAATCGACCCAAAAGGACTCACGTTTTGATCTATGGCAAGAAAAAATGGCTGACAACGACGGTCGCGCTTAGCGCGACCTATTGCGCGGGCGTCATGGCCGCCGACCTGACGATTGCGCCAGGCAATACGCAGGTATTCGACGGCTCGGCCAGCTTCCCCGGCGGCGTCGACGTCAACGGCGGCACGCTGGTGATCGGCGGCAACGGCGGCGGCGCGGGCGTCACGCTCGGCGGCAACGTCAACGCAACCGCGAACTCAACCGTCTCGGGCTTCGGCGCGATCAACGGCAACCTCAACGTCTCGGGCAACTCGCGCGTCGCGCCGGGCTATCCCGTCGGCACCCCCACCGGCGTCTCCAACGGCAACCTCATCGTCAACGGCAACCTGTCGATGAACAACGCCGTGTACGACTTCGAGACCGGCTACGCCGGCCTGCCCATCACGCAGCCCGGTACCGGCGACAACATCACCGTGCGCGGCGACGTGGCCCTGAACAACACCACGCTGAACGTCTCGGTGAACACGCTGGGCGTCAACGCCGGCTACTACCGCATCCTGTCGTACACCGGCAACCTCAGCGGCAACGGCCTGACCCTGGGCTCGGTCACCGGCGACTCCGTGCCCGCCGCCAATATCCAGACGCTGACCGGCGACAAGCACATCAACCTGATCCTGGGCCCCAGCACCACCAACCTGTGGAACGGCAACGGCGCGGCGTCCGCGACCCGCGCGGGCGGCGGCGACGGCACCTGGACCGCGAGCAGCGCCAACTGGAACAGCCCCAGCAACGCCACGGGCGCCCTGCCCGACGGCGGCTACGCGATCTTCACCGGCGCGGCCGGCACGGTCACGGTCGACGGCGGCGCCGGCCCGGTGCGCGTGTCCGGCATCCAGTTCGCCAGCGACCGGTATCGCGTGCAAGGCGCGCCCATCACCCTGGTCGGCAGCGGTGGCAATCAGCCCGTCATCGTGGTCGGCGACGGCACCTATGCCTCGGCCCAATACGTCGACACCATCACCAACCCGCTGCAAGGCACGCAGGGCTTCGTCAAGACCGGCCCGGGCTCGGTGATCCTGACCGCCGACAGCAGCGGCCTGTCCGGTCCCATCCTGATCGCCGACGGCGCGCTGGAGATCGACGGCAAGCTCAACGGCCCCGTCGACATCGGCCGCGAAGTCGTGCTGGCCGGCGTCGGCCAGCTGGGCACCACCACGCTTTACCCCACCGCCGTCATCGCGCCGGGCAACGACGGTTCGCCTATCGGCACGCTCACGATCAACGGCAACCTGAACTTCGGCCAGAACACCATCTACCGCGTGCACGCCGACCCCGCCAGCACCGCGAGCGACCGCATCCACGTCACCGGCGTGGCCACGCTCGACGGTACCGTGGAGCACATCGGCCCCAACGGCAACTACGCGCCGCGCACCACCTACAACATCCTGACGGCCGACGGCGGCGTGCAGGGCCGCTTCACCGGCGCGTCCAGCACCTATGCCTTCCTGACCCCCACGCTCAGCTACGACCCGAAGAACGTCTACATGACGCTGACGCGCAACGACGTGCCGATCGGCAGCATCGGCGGCACGGGCAACGAGAGCAGCGTCGGCGGCGCGCTGGACAAGCAGGATCCGCCCGCGACCGGCAGCGGCTCGTCGTCCACCGGCAACGGCCTGTCCGGCGTCGGCATCGGCAACGGTGGCGGCAACGGCGGCAACACCTCGACTCAGGCCAGCGGCGCCAGCCAGGTCACGCAAGCAGTCCTGACGATGACCCAGGACCAGGCGCGCACGGCGCTGAAGCAGCTGTCCGGCGAAGCCTACGCCAGCAACGCCAGCGTGCTGCTGAGCCAGGGCGACACCGTCCGCACGCTGTCGCTGGACCGCCTGCGCGGCAACCTGGACGCACCCATGCGCGCCGGACGCCCGACGGCCCAGGCTGGCGGCGCGCCCTCGCCCGACGCCCTGCCGCAAAGCGGCGCCTATCCGGTCTGGACGCAGGTCGTCGGCAACTGGAGCAAGTTCAAGGGCGACGGCAACGCGGCCAGCGTGAGCCAGTCGTCCGGCGGACTCTTCGTCGGCGGCGACACCGAAGCCGGCAAGGGCTGGCGCGTGGGCGGCGCGGTGGGCTATCTGGACAGCCGCAACACGATCTCCGACAGCGCGTCGCGCAGCAAGGTCGACAGCTACACCGCGACCGTCTTCGGCGGCCGCAACTTCGCAGCCGGCCCGGGCCAGCTGCGCTTCATGGCCGGCGCGGCCTACACCTGGCACAACATCGACGCCAAGCGCGATGTCGCGGCCGGCACGCTGAACCAGCAGCTCAAGTCGTCCTATCGCGCCACATCGACGCAGCTCTACACCGAACTCGGCTACAAGCTGCCGCTGGGCGATGCCTACAGCATCGAACCCTACGCCGGCCTGGCCTGGAACCAGCTGCGCACGCGCGGCTTCAAGGAGTCGGGCGGCAGCGCCGCGCTGAGCGGATCGGCCAGCACCAATGACGTCGCCAGCAGCACGCTGGGCCTGCGCGGCGCATGGGAGTTTGGCGCCGAGCGCAGCAACCGCCTGACCGCGTCGGTGGGCTGGCGTCATGCCTCGGGCGACCTGAAGCCGCGCCAGGAACTGGCGCTGGACGGCGGCAGCAACTTCTCGGTGACGGGCGTGCCCATCGCGCGCAACGCGGCGGTGCTGGGCCTGGGCGCCGAGATGGCGGTCGCGCGGAACACCACGGTGGGCGTCGGCTACGACGCGCAATTCGGCGGAGGCAACCGGCAGCAGTCCGGGCAGCTGAAGCTGGCCGTGCGCTTCTAAGCAGGCACGGCCAGGGCGACGGGCGGCCCCTCAGCCCGTCCGTTGCCCGCCTTCGGGGCTGACGCCGCACCACTGCGCGATGAACAGCGCAATGGTCTTGGTGACGCGGCGCAACGATTCGAGATGGACGCGCTCGTCGAAGCCATGAATGTCCAGCGACTTCGGGCCGTATACCAGCGTGGGCATGTTGCCGTATATCACGAAGACGCGGGCGTCGAGATAGCCGGGCGTGGTGAAGCTCTCGAGGTCTTCCTGGAAGACCTGCCTGTGACACGCGCGCAGCGTATGTTCCGCGTCACTGCCCGGCTCCAGGACATAACCTTCAGCGTAAAAGCCCGTATAGGTCACTTGCGGCGGCCTGCCGCCCAGCCTGGGATCGGACGCCGCGTCGCGCAGGCAGTCATCGATTTGCGCGCAGGCCTGGTCGGCCGTGATGCCGGGATAGATGGCCGCGCGCACGTCGAATTCGCACCAGGACGGCACCGACGACGGCCAGTCCCCGCCTTCGATTTTGCCGATATTGAAGTTGATGGGATGCTCCAGGTGTTCGAAATGACGATGGCAATGACGCTGTTCGTTCCACCTGGCTTCGATGCCCCGCAGCGCCTCGATCGCGGCATAGGCGGCATCGATCGCGTTGAAGCCATTGGCCATTTCGCGCGTATGCGTGGGGTGCCCCTGGACGCGCACCTTGAACCAGAGCACGCCCACATTGGCGCGCACCAGCATGTTCTCTTCGGGCTCGGGAATGATCACGGCATCGGCCTGATAGCCGCGCAGCAGCGCCGCCAGCGCGCCGTTGCCGGTGCATTCCTCTTCCACAACCGATTGAAAGTAAATCGGCGCGCCGGGCAGCAGGCCCGCCGCGCGCACCGCATCATAGGCGTACAGATTGGCCGCCAGCCCGGCCTTCATATCCGCCGCGCCGCGACCATGCATCCATCCATCCACGATGGCCGGCTCCCAGGGCGAGCGGCTCCAGGTCTCGACCGGCCCGGTGGGCACCACGTCGATGTGTCCGTTCAGGATGAGCGATCGGCCAATCTGTTGCCCGGGACGATAAGCGCCGACCACGTTGAAGGCATTCTCGTATGACACCGTCACCGGGCCAAACCCTGGATGCGATTCGATGTCCTTCACGTCGATCTTCCAGCGGTCCATCGAAAAACCGCGCTGGCGCATCGCTTCGTACAGAAAGTCCTGCGCCGTGTGCTCCTGCCCGCGCAGCGACGGAAACCGCACAAGATCCTGGGTGAATGCGAGCTGAGCGTCGAACCGCGCATCCACGGCCTGCAGGATGCGCGCGGCCAGCGCCTTGTCGAGCGCGGCCGGAGGGGTGCTTGGCGTCATGTCGTCTCCTTCGAGAATGGGTATGACCGGGGGATGATCAACGGGCGTCCGTCCGCGCGGCCCCTTCGCCCGCGACGCCGGAAGCCACGCGCGCAAGACGGCGCTTGTGGCCGGCCAGCGCCCAGATGGACAGCAGCGAGATGGCCGAGAGGATGGAATAGAAGATCGCCAGGGGCAGCCACTGGCCGGGGTAGTGAAAGGCCAGCCACGTGCCAACCAGCGGCGTCATGCCGCCGGCAACCGCTCCGCACAGTTGATACGACAGCGAAATGCCCGAATAGCGCACGGGCGCGGCGAAGGCCGAACTGAGGTATCCGGCCATGGCCGAGTAGATCGCCGCCATGAAGACCAGCGCGATGGCGATGCCGGCGATGATGCTGTAGGCCGTTCCCTGCGTGACCAGCATGAACATCGGATAAGGCGCCAGCACCGAACAGAAGGCCGCCGTGAGCAGCACCCGCGCCGGTCCCAGCGCATCGGCCAGCCAGGCCGCCAGCGGCTGGACCAGGAACTGAATGATGGCCACCACGAACAGGCAATCCAGGATCAACGCGCGGTTCAGCCCCAGTGTCTGGGTGGTGTAGGACAGCATGAAGGTGTTGGTGAAATAGATGCCGCCAATCGCCACCGTGCACACGCCCATGCATAGCAGCACGGTGCGCCAGGCGGTTCGCAACACCTCCTTGGCGGGCATCTCGGCGCGTTCCCGCCGCTCGAGCACCTGCGCGAATTCGGGCGATTCGTTCACGCCGATGCGGATGACATAGCCCACCAGCAACAGCACGGCGCTGATCAGGAACGGAATGCGCCACCCCCACCTGATGAAATCCTGCTCGTCCAGGGTCGTGAGCAGGCGAAAGGCCAGCAGCGACAGGATCAGGCCCGCCGGACTGCCCAATTGCGCGAACGACGCCGCGAAGATACGCCGGCGTTGCGAGGCGTGTTCGCCCGCCATCAGCACCGCTCCGCCCCATTCTCCGCCCACGGCCAGCCCCTGGGCCAGGCGCAACAGCAGCAGGAGCGCCGGGGCCCAAATGCCCGCGGTCGCATGGCTGGGCAGCAGGCCGATGCCCACCGTGGCGACGCCCATGATGACCAAGGTCGCCATGAGGGCCTTCTTGCGGCCGACGCGATCGCCCAGATGACCGAAGATGAGGCCGCCCAGCGGCCGGGCCAGGAATCCGGCGGCGAACGTGCCGAACGAAGCCATCGTGCTGACGAAGGGATCGGCGGCGGGAAAAAAAACCTTGCCGAACACCAGCGCGGCGGCCGTGGCGTAGATGTAGAAGTCGTACCACTCGATCGTGGTGCCGATGAAGGCGGCGGTCGCGGCCCTGAGGGGTTGCGGGGCGGGTCTGACATTGGGGGTTGCGGCCATGGCGTCCTCCTCGCTTGATGTCATGAATGGCAGCCGCCTTTATCC
>NZ_JCBANH010000042.1:0-49983 GCF_059760925.1 Achromobacter sp. 1011791174 | reverse complement strand
GCGGGAAGCCGGCCAGGCCGGGCTGGGTGGGATCGTCCGGGATCGATGAGTGCATCTGCGCGCTTCCTGGCAGGAGGGGAAAAGTGCGCGGATCGTACCCAGCATGGGCCGTGCGGGTAAATGAGATAAGTCCGATACTGCTAGGGGGCAGTAATCGCAATGCAGGAATTGGAAAGCAGGATTTTCAGTTCTTACGATCCATCCCGGCGGGCCTTTTCTTCCTGCGTATCGCCTCGCGGTACTGGCTGGGCGTAAACCCGGTCAGTATCTTGAACTGCCGGGTGAATGCGCTGTGGTCGGCGTAGCCGCACTGCATGGCGATCTCGGTGATCGTGACCCCGGTGTCCAGCAGATAGTGCGCATGTTCCAGGCGGACCTTGTGGATCATCTGCCTGGGCGTCAGATGGAAGATCCGCTTGCAGCACCGTTCCAGCTGGGCGGTGGAAATCCCCGCGACCTGGGTCAAGGCTTCCATGGTCACGGGCCGGCTGAAATTCTCCCGGATATAGCGATCCACCGCCGCCATCCGCTGGTAGGCCGGGTCCGAGTCGCTGGCCGATTGCAGGTCGCTGGATATGCCGACCAATCCGATGATCTGTTCGTTGCGATTGAAAATCGGGCGCTTGTGCGTGATGCACCAGCCGGGTTCGCGGCTGCCGAACAGATGCAGTTCCAGCTGCTCTTCCAGCGCGATGCCGAGTTTCAGGACGCGTTCGTCCTGTTCCGTATAGGCGGCCCCCAGCTGTTCGGGAAAGACTTCGACGCTCGTCTTGCCCAGTAGAAAGTCCAGCCGCTTGACGCCGCAGCGCTGCACCAGCGTGCGGTTGGCGAACAGATAGCGCGCCTTGGCATCCTTGATGAAGATCACCGCGGTGGGAATGGCGTCCAGGACAGGGGCCAGTGGAACGATCCCCGCCAGCATCTGCTCCATGTCCACCAGGTTTCCCTTGCCCCCGTTCTGGTCCAGCAGGCTTATCAGACTGTGCATGGGCTGTCTCGGTATCCAGGTCTATTGGTGTGCGGAATTCGACTTGCGAGGCTGGGAAATTATCAGACGCCGCGCTGTCGCCTGCAAGGCAATTTCGAGGCAGCCATTGCCGCTATTTCCAGGGGGAACACCGCGAATTCAAGCGGCTTGCATGGGTAGCGACCATGTGCCAAATGAGGATAAACCCTGACGCCGACTATGCAAACATCGTCATGCCGAGGACGACAAACATCAAGATCCAAGGCGGCGGCGGTTCTATCGTCCCGCTATCGCAGAGGGCTGCATCCGGAGGCAGCGCAAGGAGCTCTGCGGCCAAGTGGTTCAGCCCGGTTTCCATGGGGGCCGCTGTTCGGCTTGGCGCGTGATTGACATTGCCCGTTCACTCCAATAATCAAAACAGGAGACACCATGTCAGGCCTCGGAAAATTCAAGAAGCAGCTGTCGCTGACGGATCTAACATTCATCGGGCTGGGCGCCATATTCGGCTCGGGCTGGCTGTTCGCGGCCAGCCATGTGTCCAGCATCGCGGGGCCGGCGGGGATTCTCTCCTGGCTGTTGGGCGGGTTCGCCGTGCTGTTGCTGGGCATCGTCTATTGCGAGCTGGGCGCCGCGCTGCCGCGGGCGGGCGGCGTCGTGCGCTATCCGGTGTTTTCCCATGGGCCGCTGCTGGGCTATCTGATGGGATTCATCACGCTGATCGCGTTCTCCAGCCTGATCGCCATCGAGGTTGTGGCCGCCCGGCAATACGCGGCGGCCTGGTTTCCCAGCCTGACGCAGGCCGGCGGCAGCAATCCGACGGTGCTGGGCTGGCTGCTGCAATTCGCGCTGCTGGGCCTGTTCTTCTGGCTCAATTATTCCAGCGTCAAGACCTTCGCCAAGTCCAACAATCTGATCAGCATTTTCAAGTTCATCGTGCCCTTGCTGGTGATGGGCGTGCTGTTCTCGTTCTTCAAGCCCGACAATTTCACGATGCACGGATTCGCGCCGTTCGGCATGTCGGGAATCGAAATGGCCGTGTCGGCCGGCGGCATCATCTTTGCCTATCTGGGCCTGACGCCGATCATTTCGGTGGCGAGCGAGGTGCGCAATCCCCAGCGCACGATTCCGATCGCCCTGATCCTGTCCGTGCTGCTGTCGACCGCGATCTATGTGCTGCTGCAGGTGGCGTTTCTGGGCAGCATTCCGGCGGACATGCTGGCCGGCGGATGGGCCGCCGTCAGCAAGCAGTTTTCCCTGCCGTATCGTGACATCGCGCTGATTTTGGGCGTGGGCTGGCTGGCCTACATGGTGGTGGCCGATGCGGTGATTTCCCCCAGCGGTTGCGGCAACATCTACATGAACGCCACGCCCCGCGTGGTCTATGGCTGGGCGCGCACCGGCACCTTCTTCAAGGTCTTCACCCGCATCGACGAGAAGTCGGGAATCCCGCGCCCCGCGCTCTGGCTGACCTTCGGCCTGGCGGTGTTCTGGACCATGCCGTTTCCGTCATGGGAGGCGCTGATCAACGTCGTTTCCGCCGCCCTGGTGCTGAGCTACGCCGTCGCGCCCGTGTCCGTCGCGGCCTTGCGCCGCAATGCGCCGGACATGCCGCGTCCGTTCCGGGTCAAGGGCTTCGCCGTGCTGGGGCCGGTGTCCTTCATCATCGCCGCCCTGATCGTCTACTGGTCCGGCTGGGCGACCGTGTCCTGGCTGCTGGGCCTGCAGATCCTGATGTTCGGCATCTACCTGCTGTGCCGGCGCCTGGTGCCGACCGATCATCTCTCCATTGCCCAGCAGGTCCGTTCTTCCGCCTGGCTGATTGGCTTCTACGCGATCACCATCCTGCTGTCCTGGCTGGGCAGCTTCGGGGGCATCGGGTTGATCTCGCATCCGTTTGACACGCTGGTGGTGGCCGTCTGCGCGCTGGCCGTCTATTACTGGGGCGCGGCCACGGGCGTGCCCAGCCGCCTGGTGCGCCTGGAAGGCGACGAGGCGGAAAGCGAAACCGAGCCGGTCGCGATCCGTCGTCCGGCGGATGTCGTAGTCGCGGGTTCCGCGTCCTGAGCGCAGCGGGTAGAGGATGAAATGATGAAACAAGTACGCGTGATTGATTCCCACACAGGCGGCGAGCCCACCCGCCTGATCATTGACGGGTTTCCCGTGCTCGCGGGCGGCACGATGGCCGAGAAGCGTGACGCGCTGCGCGAGCAATACGATCAGTGGCGCCGCGCCTGCCTGCTGGAGCCGCGCGGCAACGATGTGCTGGTCGGCGCGCTGTGTTGCGAGCCGGTGTCGCAGGATGCCGTGTGCGGTGTGATCTTCTTCAACAACGCCGGCTATCTGGGCATGTGCGGCCACGGCACGATAGGTCTGGTGGCGTCGTTGCGGCACCTGGGCAGGATCGCGCCGGGCGAGCACCGGATCGACACGCCGGTCGGGCAGGTCAGCGCGACGCTGCATGAGGACGGGGCGGTCACCATTGCCAATGTGGCCTCGTACCGCCATCGCCAGCAGGTTTCGGTGGACGTGCCGGGATATGGCCGGTTCACCGGCGATGTCGCCTGGGGCGGCAACTGGTTCTTCCTGGTGTCCGGGCATGGCGAGGACTTGCGGCTGGGCAATGTGGAGCGGCTGACCGACCTCACATGGAAGATGCTGGGCGCCCTGGAAGCGCAGGGCATACGCGGCGAGAACGGCGCATTGATCGATCACATCGAGTTGTTCGCCGACGACGAGCAGGCCGACAGCCGCAATTTCGTGATGTGTCCGGGCAAGGCCTACGACCGCTCGCCTTGCGGCACGGGCACCAGCGCCAAGCTGGCTTGCCTGGCGGCCGACGGCAAGTTGGCCCCGGGCCAGCGCTGGGTGCAGGCGAGCATCACGGGCAGCCGGTTCGAGGGGCGCTACGAATGGCTGGGCGAGCGTATCCGCCCCTTCATCACCGGCCGTGCCTACATGACCGCCGACAGCACCTTGCTGATCGACGAACAGGATCCCTTCGCCTGGGGAATCTGATCCTGTACTCCTGGCCGCCCACGCGGCGGCTTTCCCTCGTTCCCCTGAATCGATTTCAAGGAAGTTCCATGAGCGACAATATTTTCACCGGCACCATTCCGGCCCTGATGACTCCCTGCACCGCCGATCGCAAGCCGGACTTCGACGCCCTGGTGCGCAAGGGCCGCGAGCTGATCGACGTCGGCATGAGCGCGGTCGTCTACTGCGGTTCTATGGGCGACTGGCCCTTGCTGACCGATGCCGAACGCCAGGAAGGCGTGGCCCGCCTGGTGGCGGCGGGGATCCCGACCATCGTGGGCACGGGCGCGGTGAATTCGCGCGCGGCCGTCGCGCATGCGGCGCATGCCGCCAGGGTTGGCGCCCACGGCCTGATGGTGATTCCGCGCGTGCTGTCGCGCGGCGCGTCCCTGGTCGCTCAGGAGGCCCATTTCTCGGCCATTCTGGATGCCGCGCCGCAGCTGCCGGCGGTGATCTACAACAGTCCCTACTATGGCTTCGCCACCCGCGCCGATTTGTTCTTCAAGCTGCGGGGCAAGCATCCGAACCTGATCGGCTTCAAGGAGTTCGGCGGCGCCCAGGACATGCGCTACGCCGCCGAGTTCATCACGTCCCAGGACGATGAGGTGATCCTGATGGCGGGGGTCGATACCCAGGTCGCTCATGGTTTCATCAATTGCGGCGCGACGGGCGCGATCACCGGCATCGGCAATGCCTTGCCCCGGGAGGTGTTGCAGCTGGTCGAGTTGAGCAAGCGGGCCGCCCGGGGCGATGCCCTGGCCCGCCGTCAGGCGCTTGAGCTTTCCGAGGCCCTGCAGGTGTTGTCATCGTTCGACGAGGGTTGCGACCTGGTGCTCTATTACAAGTATCTGCTGGTGCTCAACGGCGACCGGGAATACGCCCTGCATTTCAACGAGACCGACGCGCTGAGCGCGGCGCAGCGCCGTTATGTCGAGAGTCAGTATGCGCTGTTCCGCCAGTGGTACGCGCAGTGGTCGGCCGAGCAGCGCCTGGGCTGATCTTTCCCTTCATGACCGGCCGCGCCGCGCGCGGCCGGCGGCATCGGTACATCAGTTGCATCAGGAAATCCCATGACATTGACAGGCGACATGCTCATCGGCGGGCAGGCCATTGCCGGAAACCGTGACGCAATCCACGCGATCAATCCCGCGACCGATGAGGTCCTGGCGCCCGGCTACGCCGGCGGCGGGCGCGAGCAGGTCGAACAGGCCTGCGCGCTGGCCTGGGCGGCGTTCGACCGCTATCGAGAGACGGCTCCGGAGGTCCGCGCCCGCTTTCTTGAAACCATCGCCGATGAAATCGAGGCGCTGGGCGACGCCTTGATCGAGCGCGCATCGACGGAGACCGGCCTGCCTCGCGCCCGCATCCAGGGCGAGAGAGGCCGGACCTGCCAGCAATTGCGCCTGTTCGCCCAGGTCGTCAGGGCGGGCGAATGGCTCGATGTGCGGGTCGATCCGGCGCAGCCCGATCGCCAGCCCTTGCCGCGCGCCGACTTGCGGCAACGGCAGATTGCGCTGGGGCCCGTCGCGGTGTTCGGCGCCAGCAATTTTCCGCTGGCGTTTTCGGTGGCGGGCGGGGATACCGCGTCCGCCCTGGCCAGCGGCTGTCCCGTGATCGTGAAGGCGCATGGCGCGCACCCCGGCACCAGCGAACTGGTGGGCCGCGCCGTGGCGCGCGCCGTCCGGCTATCCGGGCTGCCCGACGGCGTGTTCTCCCTGCTGTACGGGGCCGGCCACGAGGTGGGCATCGCCCTGGTGACCGATCCGCGCGTCAAGGCGGTGGGCTTCACCGGCTCGCGCGCGGGCGGCGCCGCGTTGATCGATGCGGCACGTGCTCGCCCGGAGCCCATTCCCGTCTACGCCGAAATGAGTTCGATCAATCCGGTCTTCCTGTTTCCGGCGGCGCTGGCGGCCCGCGGCGCGGCCTTGGCGCAGGGCTTCGTGGGCTCGCTGACGCAGGGCGCGGGCCAGTTCTGCACCAACCCGGGCCTGCTGATCGCCAGGCAGGGCGAGCCACTGGATCGCTTCCTGGCCGAGGCGGCCCGGCTGCTTGAACGCAGCCCGGCGCAGACGATGCTCACGCCCGCCATCCACCGGGCCTATGTGGCGGGCGTGCGTGCGCTGGCCGGCAATGGCAAGGCCAGGCTGGTCATGCGCGGTGCGGAAAGCCTCGGCCCCAATCAAGGCCAGGCGCATCTGTTTGTCGCGCGGGCCGAGGACTTCCTGGTCGATCCGCGCTTGCAAGAGGAAGTGTTCGGCGCCGCCTCGCTGGTCGTGCAGTGCGGCAGCGATGAGGCGTTGCGCGAAGTCGCGGAGCGGCTCGAGGGCCAGCTGACGGCAACGCTGCACCTGGACGAGGCGGATCTCCCCGCCGCGCGGACGCTGGTGCCGACGTTGGAGCGCAAGGCGGGCCGGCTGCTCGTCAATGGCTGGCCCACGGGCGTCGAGGTCGCGCCAGCCATGGTGCATGGCGGACCTTTCCCGGCCACGTCCGATGCGCGCGCCACCTCGGTCGGCACGGCGGCCATGCAGCGGTTCCTGCGGCCGGTCTGCTACCAGGACTTTCCCGACAGCCTGCTGCCGGCCTCGCTGGCCTTTGCCAATCCCTTGAAGCTGCGCCGTCTGCTCGACGGTCAGCGGGAAGCATGATGTCCGCTGAAGACATCGTCGTGGTGGGCGCGGGCATCGTGGGCGTCGCCTGCGCCCTGGCGCTGGCGCGCCGGGGTGCGCGCGTGGTCGTGGTCGACAGGCAGGAGCCGGGCCTGGGCGCGTCCTATGGCAATGCCGGGCATCTGGCGACCGAGCAGGTGTTTCCGATTGCCGACCTGTCCATCATCAAGCGCTTGCCCGCCATGCTGATGGATCCCATGGGGCCGCTGCGCCTGGACTGGAAGTACCTGCCTCGCGCGCTGCCGTGGTTCACCCGCCTGCTGCTGAATCTGCGTCCGGCGCCATATCGGCGCAGCGTGGCGGGTTTGCGCGCGCTCAACGAATGCAGCCTGGCGGCGTGGCAACGGCTGCTGCGTTCCATCGATCGTCCGGACCTGCTCAAGGAAGAGGGCTCGCTCCTGGTCTACGAGCGTCAGGACTCCCGCGCGGCGGTCGAGGGGCTGCTGGCGCGCATGCGCGATCAGGGTGTGCCGGCGGATCACTGGAACGCGGCCGAGGTGGGCGAGGCGGCGCCCTTGATGAGCCGGCATCTGCTCGGCGGCCTGTTTTTTCCCGCGACAGGCCATTTCATCGACCCGCACCAGGTGGTTCGGGATCTCGTCGTGGCAGCCAGGGCCAGTGGCGTGCGCTTTCTGAAGCAGGACATCGGCGATGGCCGCCTGTCTGACGACGGCGTGGTTCTGCATGGCAGTGGCGGCGGCTTGAGCGCTCGCCGGGTGCTGATCGCGTGTGGCGCGCATTCGGCGTCGCTCACAGCCCGCTTGACCGGTCAGCGCGTTCCGCTGGACACGGAGCGAGGCTATCACCTGATGCTGCCGCACGAACACGGCCGGCTGCCGTTCGCGGTCACGTCATTCGAGCGCCGGTTCATCATGACGCCGCTGTCCGGCGGACTGCGGCTGGCGGGCACCGTCGAGTTCGCCGGCCTGACGCGGCCCCCGGCGATGGCGCGCGCGTGGCAACTGCATCGGCTAAGCAAGGGCCTGTTCGAGCATGACCTGGATGCCCGCGACGCCACGCCGTGGATGGGGTTCCGGCCTTCCTTGCCTGATTCGCTCCCGGTGATCGACGTGGCTTGCGCAGGCCGGGTGCTGCTGGCCTTTGGCCACCAGCACCTGGGCCTGACGCAGGCGGCGGTCACCGCCGAGCTGATCGCGGGACTGGCCATGCCTGTCGCGGGGCCCGCCGTGCCTTCCTTGCGCGATCTGTCCCGCTATCGGTTGGACCGGTTCACGTGATTCTTGATGTGATGCGCGGGCTCGTGGGCCATCGTCCGTCGCGCGAGCGCAAAACCGCGTCAAGGCAACATGGGTATGCGAGGGTCTAGCGGCGTGCCGCGCCGTGCATATTCGGCGAAGGCGACATTCCGCTTCATGGCCTCGTCCAGCGTCAGGACTACTTTCTCGCCCAGGCTTTTCCAGGGATTGACCAGGGTCATCGACACGGCCTTGCCGGTCATGTCGTAGCCGACGCTATCCAGCACGAACGCGTGACGGCTGCGGATGTGGCCAAACCGATCAGGCTGACCGTATGCGCATGCCACGATCAGGAATCTGGGGCTGCCGTCTTCCAGGCAGCATTCCCTGGCGGCGGCTTGCTCGAGGATCATCGACAAGCCCTCGGTATTTGTCGGACCATACATGAACGCGGTGCCGTAGCCCAGCAGGTTGCCGATCAGGGGATCGTAGTCGTCGGATCTTTGGTTGTGCGCGTCGATGGAGTCACGGTTTGAACGCAGCGGGCTTTGTCCGTTTTGCATCAGGTTGCCTGCCAGATGCTCAAGAATCTTGACCATCAGCGAATTCGTGCTGGCAGAACGGGGATGGTTGATGATCCGCCTCAGCCTGGACGGGGAAATGTCGACCAGCAGCCGGCCGTTCTCCAATGCCAGCGCATATCCCTTTTTCTTCAGGTTGCGCATCTCAGGCCGATCAGCCAGCACCTTTTCCAGGGTCTCCCGGGGCTCGCCCCGCAGCAGCCTCTGCCTGCCCATGGGGGAATGGATATTGGCGTTGAACGTCAGCCGAAGCGCCCCGCGCTCGGTGACTTCGGCCGAGTTCAGGATGCTCTCTTGCACGATGGGGCTAGACAGGGCGCCGATCATGACAGCCAGTGCGGAGCAATCGCGCGATGTTCCTTGCTTGATGGACAACGGTTCGCCGCTCGGGATGAGGCTCATGGCGTAGTCCTCGTGCTGCTGCAGGCTCAGCAGATGGTCGTCCACCTTCATGCGCTGGCCAGCCTGGCGCAGGCGGGCGATCTCTTGCTGATCATGGATATCGCGCCCCGCGTGCAGTGTCTGGCCGTCGATGATCAAGGCGTAGTCGCAGGTTCCGTTGGGATGTTCCGTCAGATTCAGTTCGAACATGTCCCGATACCGGGGCAGCGCCATGCCTCGCAGCAGCAGGAAGGCGCTGATGCGGGCAGGCTCCGCGTCAGCGATGGGGGCGTCGCGCTGGGCAGCGACGATGGCATAGACGTTCCGGATGCTGTCCCGTTTTGCATTGCCCCGGAAAACGTAGTCGATGATCCTGTCCAGCAAGGTCATGGCCGAAGCGTCTTGTTCGGACTTGGCCTGGAAAATGCGTCCGAGTCTCGACGGACTCAGGGAGTAGGCCGGATGGCGCTGGGCGACGTCGATGCTCAAGGCGTGTTTCTCCGGGCGTGGCAAGGTAATGGGGCGCCCGGAAATCGACGGCGTGGCGGCGGGGAATCACGGGCATCGGAACGCTGGGTGGCCGCAACCCGAAAAGGGTTCCAGCGGGGCCGGACGCTCAGCCCGGCCGTGCCCGCCGTCGTGCCGCCTGTTTCGTTGGCCAGCGCGGCTCGCGCATCTACGCCGCTGGCATCTGATTCGTCACGCAATGGATCCCGCCGCCGCCCGACGCGATGGCGTCGATGTTCAGCTGCACCACCTTGCGCCCCGGATACAGCCGTTCCAGCAGTTCGCGCGCATGGGCGTCGGCCTTGGCGTCGCCGAACTCGGGCGCGATGACGGCGCCGTTGATGACGAAGTAGTTGATGTAGCCGGCGGCGAAATCGGGGTTGTCGCGCAGGAAGCGGCTGCGGCGCGGGTTCTGCGGCGGCGGCAGGGTGTGGATGTCCAGCGGCTTGCCGTCGGCGTCGGTGCTGCGCTTGAGGATGTCCAGGTGCTTGCGCGTCAGTTCGTAGTCGTAGGAATCCGGATCCATGTCCAGGTTGGCGACGACCACGCCGGGGCGGGCAAAGCGGGCATAGAAGTCGACATGGGCGTCGGTGATGTCCCGGCCCTTGATGCCGGGCAGCCAGATGATCTTGCGAAAGCCCAGGTCTTGCGCCAACGCCTGCTCGATCTCGGCCTTGGTCCAGCGCGGATTGCGGTTGTCGTTGAGCCAGCTGCTCTCGGTCATGATGGCCGTGCCCAGGCCGTCGGTCTCGATGCCGCCGCCTTCGCCGACCAGATCGCTGCGCAGGTGGTCGATGTCCAGGCCGTCGCACATGGTCTTGGCCAGGCGGGAATCGGCGCCGTGGCGCTGCTTGTCGCCCCAGCCGTTGAAGTTGAAGTCCACGCCGGCCACGCTGCCCTGACCGTCGGCCAGGAAGACCGGGCCGATGTCGCGTATCCAGATATCGTCCAGCGGCGCTTCCTCGAAGCGGACGCGGGCCGCGTCGCAATGGTGTTCGGCCAGGCGCCGTTCCTCGGGCCGGCAGTACACGGTGACGGGCTGGAAGGCGGCGATGGCGCGGGCGATGCGGCCCAGAGCGGCCTGCACGTCGGGCGTGTCGTCCTCCCAGATGGCTGGCTGGGCGCCGAAGGCGATGAAGGCGCGCGCCTGTGGCGCGTTCTCTTCGGCCATGTGCCAGCCCTTGACGGCGGCGCGGGCGGCCGGGGTGTGGAAGGCCAGGCCCAGCGGCACGGCTTGCGCCCCAAGCAGCAGGGCGGAATGTTGGAGGAATAGGCGGCGGGTCGTCACGCGGGGCTCCTGGTATCAGTACGGATCGATTAAAAATGCTTGTTGATGGAAAAAGGGCGCGTAACCTTCGAACGCCAGTGTATTTCCCGGGAAAACACGCGGACAAGCGATATATTTAGCGGAATACTGATTAGCAAGGCTTATCGATATGTTGAAACACTGGCCTCCCTTGAACGTGTTGCGCGGCTTCGAGGCGGCCGCCCGGCTGGGCAGTTTCCACAAGGCGGCGGAAGAACTGCACGTGACGCAGTCCGCCATCAGCCAGCAGGTGCGCAGTCTGGAGGCCTACCTGGGCCAGCCGGTGTTTTTCCGGCAGGGGCGGGCGGTGTCGCTGACCGACGCGGGCTGGGATCTGCTGGGCACCACGCAGGCGATGCTGCGGCAACTGGCGGCGGGCATCCGCCGGCTGGACCAGTACCGCAAGCCCAATCAATTGATCGTGAACGCCAGCCCGGCCTTCGCGCGCCACTGGCTGATGCCCAGGCTGGAATCATTCCGCGCCGCGCGGCCCGAGGCCGATCTGTGGCTCTATACCAGCGACGCGCCGCCGGACATGGCAACGCAGACGGTGGACATCGCGCTGCGCGACGATCTGGCGCCGCAGGCCGATTGCGCGTTTCGCGTGCTGGTCGAGGACCGCCTGTATCCGGCCTGCCATCCGCGCCGGCTCGCGCCGGGCGCGGGGGCGCTGGCCACGCTGCATGGCGAGCGCGAGATGGACTGGAGCCACTGGGAGACGCAAGGCGGGGCCGATGTGGGCCAGCGCGCGCAGGGCATGAATTTTTCCGATCCGGGGCTGCTGCTGGATGCGGCGCGCGAGGGGCTGGGCATGGCGCTGGTCAGCGCCCTGCTGGCCGAGCGCTGGCGTGACGAGGGCACGCTGACCGCGATGACGGAACAGACCGTGCGCGGTCCGAACTGGGCCTGGCTGGTGCATCGCGACAGTCAGGACGATCCGCTGGCGCGGGCGTTCTGCGGCTGGCTGTGCGCGGCGCTGGGCGTGCCGGAGGCGCCGGCGTCTGGCGGCTGATGCGCGGCCGTCGATGGTCGGCCCGGCGCGCGGGGCGGTCGGCTTTCAACGGCTGATGCGCACGCGCATGCCTTCGCGCCGGGTGCGCAGGCGGTAGGTCTGCGCCAGCATGTCCAGCGCTTGCGGGATGTTGTCGATGGGGAAGGCGCCCGAGATCCGCAGCGCGCTTGCGCCGGCGTCCACCTCGATGGTCTCGCGGCCATGGCGCGCCAGCTCGCGCGCCCACAGGTCCACGGGCATGTCGTCGGCGATCAGCAGCCCTTTGCGCCAGGCCAGCGCGGCTTCGCTCGCGGCGTCGATGGCCTCGATGCGCTGGCGCGTGTAGCGCGCGCGCCGGCCGGCGCCGATGATGTTCGCGCCCGGCGCCACGTCGGCGCCGTCGGGGTGGATCTGCACGGCGCCTTCGTACACGGCAAGTTCGGTGTAGCCCGGGTATTGGCGCACGCTGTAGCGCGTGCCCAGCGCCAGCAGCAGGCCATCGTCGGTCTGCACCAGGAAGGGGCGCGGCGGCGCGCGCGTGTCGGCGGCGGTGCGGATGTAGATCTCGCCGCGGCGCAGGCGCAGCAGGCGCTGGCTGTCGTCGTAGCGCAGGTCCAGCGCGGTGTCGGTATTGAGCGCGACCTCGGCGCCGTCTTCCAGCCTGATGTCCAGGCGTTCGCCGATGGCGGTGACGTAGTCGGCGGCCAGCCAGTCGCGCCAGAACGGATGGCGCCACGACAGCCAGCCCAGCGGCGCGGCCGCGAGCAGCAGGGCCAGGGCGCGTAGCGCGGCGCGGCGGCCGGCCAGGGGCGGGCGGTTCAGCGTGCGCGTCGCGAGCGCGGGGGGCAGCAGGCCGATGCGGGCCAGCAGCCGTTCGGCGCGCCGCCAGGCGCGCTGGTGCTCGGCGCTGTGCGCGCGCCAGCGTTCGAACTCGGCCTGGCGGGCCGGCGGCAGCGGCCCGTCCTGCATCTGCAGCAGCCAGGACGCGGCTTCTTCAAGGATGCGCGGGGCCAGGGGCGGCAGATCGCGCGGCGCGCGGATGCCGGCGGCGGCGCGGGCGGCGTCATTCATCGGGCATCAGGCTCAGGCAGGCCAGGTAGGCCTTGCGGATGTAGCTCTTGACCGTGGGCACGGCCATGTTCAGCGCCTGGGCGATCTCCTGCTGCTTCATGCCGTCCAGCGTGGCCATCAGGAAGGCCTGCTTCACGCGCGGCTTGAGCGTGTCCAGCATGGCGTCGATCTCGTGCAGGGTTTCCAGGATGACGCTTTGCTGCTCGGGCGAGGGATGCTGCGGCTGGGGCAGGGCGGCCAGCGCGTCGAGCCAGGCGCGCTCCAGCGTCTGCCGGCGCATCCAGCTGACCAGCACGCCCTTGGCCACGGTGGTGAGATAGGCGCGCGGCTGCTGGATCGCTTCGCGCGGCGCGCCGGCGCGGCTGGACAGGATGCGCAGGAAGGTGTCGTGCGCCAGGTCTTCGGCCGCGCCGCGGCCCCAGGAATTGAGCCGGTAGGCCAGCCAGCCGCGCAGCCAGGCATGGTTCTCGATGTACAGGGCGGCGATGCGGTCGCGCTCTGCGCAGGGCTGCGGCGGGCTGGGGGCGTGCATGTTCGGGACGGTCTTGCGTGGAGCGAAGGAAACGGCCGCGCCGGCGACTGGGCGGGCGGCTGCTTGAGTAATAAATAAAAACCATTATCATTAAAGTTTGGGTGATTCGCAATACGGAGAGCCAGCCATGCGCGATTGCCGGCGCGTTGCTCGCGATGGATGCCGCAGGGGCCGAATGGCCCTGGCGCCGCGCGGTCGTCATGCCTCGGCCGCGCGGCGCGGGGGCGCGCACCGGGCCAAGGCCGTGTCCGCCGGAGCCGCCTTGTCGACCCGCGTATTGCGCGCGAAAAGTTTTTTTCCGGAAAACGTATCCCTTTTCCGATCTCGTGCGGCAGAGGAGCTGAAAGCCTGCGCTTGGCGTCGGCTCCAGACCCGACGAGATAGGAAAAGCATGTCCCCCGCACGTCATCTTCCCCGTTCTTCCCGATCCCCGCGCCGCCTGCGTCCGCTGGCCCTGGCGCTGCGCTGCGCGCTGGCGGGCCTGCCCGCGACAAGCATCGCCATGCTGCCAACGGGCGTTGCGCTAGCGGCCGAAGCCGCACCGGGCGCGTCCGGCACGCCCGCCACGCAGCTCGACGACACACAGCTGCGCAGCTACGACGTGCCGGCCGGGCCGCTCGGCGCGGCGCTGGGCGCGTTCGCCAGCCAGTCCGGGCTGCTGCTGTCCTTCGATCCGGCGCTCACGCGCGGGTTGAACGCGCCGGCGCTGGCGGGGCGCTACACGGTCAGTGGTGGATTGCGCCGGCTGCTGGCGGGCACCGACCTGCGGCTGCTGCCGCGCGCGGATGGCAGCTATGCGCTGGCGGCGGCGTCCCGGGCCTCGGCCGACGCCATCCCGCTGCCCTCGGTGGTGGTCACGGCCGAAGGGCCGCCCGAGCCGGAGAAAGAGGTCTACACGGCGCCGCGTTCGTCGGTGTATCTGTCCGGCAAGGACCTGGACCGCTTTGGCCGGGGCGTGTCGCCGGCCGATTTGCTCAAGGGCGTGCCGGGCGTGCAGGTGGGTGACAGCCGCAATGGCGGCGCGCTGGACGTCAACATCCGCGGCGTGCAGGGCCAGAGCCGCGTGGCGGTGCAGATCGACGGCGCCGAGCAGGCATTGAATGTGTACCGGGGCTATGCCGGCACGCAGCAGCGCAGCTATATCGACCCGGACCTGATCAGCGATGTCACCATCAACAAGGGGCCGACGCTGAAGTCCGGCGCCATCGGCGGCACGGTGGAGATGCGCACCCTCGGGGTCAAGGACATCCTGGTGGACGGCAACAGCTTCGGCATGCGGCTCAAGGGCGATGTCTGGAACAACGGCGTGGCGCCCGAACGCCGGACCGGCATGGCGGCCGCGCCGGGCCGCGAAGCTGAAAATCTGGAGACAGCGCCGCACGTCGGGCGCGGCAGCCTGTTCGGCTCGCAGGCCAAGTCCGGCAGCGTGGCGCTGGCCTATACCAATGAGCGCCTGGATCTCGTGGCCGCCTACGCGCGCCGCAACCAGGGCAACTACATCACCGGCGTGAAGGGCTGGGAGCGCTACCGCAGCTTCGACCGCTACGGCTATGAAGAGTCCACTGTGGCCAAGGTCTACAAGCCGGGCGAGGAAGTGCTGAACTCGTCCTACAAGACGGAGTCCGTGCTGCTCAAGGCCACCATCCGGCCGGCGGACGGCCACGCGCTCGAACTGGGCTACCGCCGCTATGACGGGCGCAACGGCGAGATCATGCCGTCGGACATCTTTCGCCTGGGCACGGCGGGCATCTACCAGTATCCGTTGAGCCAAACCAAGATCGATACCTACACGGCGCGCTACCACTACCTGCCCGCCGGTAATCCGCTGGTGGACGTGACGGCCAACCTGTGGCTGACGGATGCCTCGACCAGCCTGCTGACCTCGGTGACGGCGCCGACCTCGCAGGCCTACCGCTCGGATCGCAACTGGACCCGCCAGGCCAACCGCCGCATCGGCGGCGACCTGGGCAACGTCTCGCGCTTTTCGACCGGCGTGGGCGATTTCAAGCTGGACCTGGGCGGTTCGTTCCAGATGGAAGACATACGCCCGCAGAAGGGCGTGGTGATCACGCAGAACGACATCAACGCCAACCGCACGCTGCGCGACGCCAAGCGCCAGGAATTCAGCCTGAACGGCAAGCTGGAATACAAGCCTGTGGACAAGCTGACGCTGTGGACCGGCGGCCGCTACACGCATTTCAGCGTCGAGGACAACGGCACCCGCGCCATCGCCCGGCGCGAGGACCGCGCCATGCGCTTCATCACGGTGAGCAAGCCGCGCGACTATGGCTACCTGTCCTGGTATCCGGACCGCAACGGCCAGTACACGGCCGCGACGGATCCCCGCTTGAACAACGGCATCGTCTACACGGACACCAATAACCCCTTCGAAGGCGTCAACTACAACGACTATGGCGCGACCGCTACGGAAGTCGAGGATGAGCGCGTCGTCAACATGGTCCAGGGCTATCGCTATGAGGGCAGGCGGCGCAGCAGCGGCGGCGGCTTCTCGCCGTCGGTGGGCTTCAACTTCGAGCTGATCCCGGACACCTTCGTCTACGCCTCGTACACGCAGGGCTTGCGCATGCCCTCGCTGTTCGAGACCAGTCGCGGCACCTTGCAGGTGGACCCGGGCAAGAGCCTCAAGCCGGAACGCTCCAGCAGCTGGGAAGTCGGCGCCAGCACGCTGCGCCAGGGCGTGTTCACCGACCGCGACACGGCCGGGCTGAAGGTGGCGTACTTCAACAACAACATCAAGAACTACATCACCCGCTACTACGATCCCAGCCCGGGCCTGATGGGCCTGATGCGTTTTACCAATACCGACAGCTACAAGACCAGCGGCCTGGAACTGCAGTCGCATTACGATGCCGGCCGCGTGTTCGCCGATCTGTCGGCCACCTACTACCTGAAGACCGAGACCTGCGATTCGGCCTTCGCCGCCAAGCTGCGCGCCGCCGCCAACCGCTACCGGCCGACACAGGACACGCCCAACTGCACCTCGGGCAGCTTCATGGGGTCGTACACCAACACGCAGAACCCGCCGCGGCTGGCGCTGAACCTGACGGCCGGCCTGCGTTTCCTCGACGAGACGCTGACCGTGGGCGGGCGCGTGACCTATACCTCGGGGCCGACCGCCAAGGCCGACAAGCCCTGGCAGACCGGCGCCACCACGCTGCAGCAGGTGTACCACTCGGTCGCGCTGTACGACCTGTTCCTGAACTACAAGCTGCGCGAGCACACCGATGTGAACCTGGCCGTGCAGAACCTGACCAACCGCTATTACCTCGACCCGCTGGCGCAGAGCTTCATGCCGGCGCCCGGGCGCACCGTATTCCTGGGCATGCAGACAAGGTTCTGACCATGAAGCCCGCCACGCTTTTCCGCCGGCCGCTGCCGGCCCACCCACCTCTGCCAGCGAGGATGCACCATGACCACTCTATCGCCCCACGCCGACGCGGGCCGCGCCCGCCGTCTGAAGGCCAGCACGACGTCCACCCATGATTCGCTGGACAGCCGCATCATGGGCGCGCGGATCTTCGCCAGCCGCGAGCGCTACGCGGGATTCCTGCGCGTGCAATACCGCTTCCTGCGCGATGTGGACGCGCTCTATGCGCGCGCCGACCTGGCGGCATTGCTGCCGGACATGCCGGCGCGGCGCCGCTTGGGTCTGGTGACGCGGGACCTGGCCGACCTGGGCATGGCGCCGCCGGCCGAGGCCATGCCGGCGGCCGACGCTGGCATGGCCGTGCCCGGCGCGCTGGGCTGGCTGTACGTGGCCGAAGGCTCGACGCTGGGCGCGGCCGTGCTCTACAAGCTGGCCGGCAAGCTGGGCCTGGACCGCGACTTCGGCGCGCGCCACCTGGCCGCGCATCCCGAAGGCGTGGCGCAGCACTGGCGCGACTTCGCGGCGGCGCTGGACGCGGTGCCGCTGACGCCGGAACAGGAGGGCGAAGTCGTGTCCAGCGCCCGCGCCGCGTTCGTGGCCGTGCGCGGCTATGTCGAGCAGGAACTGGCTTGATGGAAGAACCGTCGGCCGGCGCGGATCGGGCGTCGCCGGAAGCAGGGCGGCGGCCCGCCGCGAAGCCTGGCCGGCTGGCGCGCGCCGCCTGGGCCGCGCTGGGCTGGCTGATGGTGGCGCTGGGCATCATCGGCGCGCTGTTGCCGGTGATGCCGACCACCATCTTCCTGATCCTGGCAGTGGCCTGCTTCGCGCGCTCGTCGCCGCGCATGGAAGCCTGGCTGCTCACGCACCCGCGTTTCGGCGCGCCCTTGCGGCAGTGGCGCGAGCAGGGCGCGATCAGCCGCAAGGGCAAGGCCTATGCCATCGGCGGCATAGCGCTGGGCTACGCGCTGTTCGCCTGGGGCGCGCATCCGTCCTGGATGTTGGACCTGGGCGTGGCCATGGGCATGGCGGCCTGCGCCGGATGGATCGCGTCGCGGCCGGCGCCCGCCGCGCCGCCGGCTTGAGCGCCGACGCCTCAACCGCGCTGGCGGACGGCGCTGGGAAATATCGATCGGTGAATTTCATTCAAGCAATTACTTGAATGTGTGGTAGATTGACGCCGTTGCTATTGTCCATGCTTGCCGGCATCCCGACGTCCGCGCCAGCCCGCCACCGCCATGTCAGATTCCTTTCCGCTCGCACGCTATTTCACGCGCATCGGCTATCACGGTCCCGCAGAACCCACGCTGGAAGTACTGCGCCAGCTGCATCTGCTGCATCCGCAGGCCATCCCGTTCGAGAACATCGATCCCTACAGCGGCCGTGGCGTCAGCCTGGATCTGGCGCGCATCGCCGACAAGATGCTGGCGCGCGGTCGCGGCGGCTATTGCTTCGAGCACAACAGGCTGTTCCAGGCCGTGCTGGAGCAACTGGGCTTTCGTGTCACGCCGCTGATCGCGCGCGTGCGCTGGCAGGTGCCGGCGGACGTGCGCACAGGGCTCACGCACATGCTGCTGCGCGTGGATCTGGACGGGCGCAGCTGGTTCTCCGACGTGGCCTTCGGGTCCACCACGCAGACCGCGCCGCTGGAGTTCCTGCTGAACGTGCCGCAGGAAACGCCGCACGGCGTGTTCCGCATCGCGCCGGCCGGCCCGGATGAATTCAGTCTGGAATTCCAGACCGCCAAGGGCTGGAGCACGGTCTATCAGTATGGCTTGCGGCCGGCGCCGGCCGTCGATTTCGAGATCGGCAACTGGTACACGTCCAGCCATCCGCAATCGGTGTTCCTGTCCGACCTGATCATCAGCCGCACCGCGCCCGGCCTGCGCGAGCTGCTGGTGAACGATGTGTTGACGCTGCGCGGCAACACGGGCGCGCCGCCCGAGACGCGGCGCTACGACGATGCGCAGGCCTGGGCGGATTGCCTGCGCGAGCGTTTCGGATTGGACCTGCCGCCGGGCGAGGCGGCGGACCTGTTCGAGCGGGCCGCCGCAAGCGGCAGGCAGGCGGCTGCCGGGGAGCTGACGGCGGGCTAGCGCCCGACATGCCGTCAGTCCCTGACGCGCCCGGGCCCGCTCCGCTTCAGCGCTTCAGGTACGCCATCGCCGTGTCGTGGAAGAACAGGTCGCGATGCGCGGCATAGGCGGGCCGGTTCATGATGTCGACGAACACGTCCAGGTAGCGCGCCGTGTTGTCGACCATGCTGGGCATGTGCCAGTCCGAGCCGTAGGCGACCTTGTCCAGGAAGTCGTGGGGGCGGCCGTTATGCTGGGCCTCGGCGCGCGCGCGCTCGATGTTGGCGACCAGCAGCTCGCGCGCGGTCGGGTCGTCCAGCAGTTCGGTGATGTAGCCCAGCTCGCAATACACGTTCGGGTAGGTCGCGCACAGGTCGGCGACGATGCGGGCGAAATTGTCGGCGTCGCGCCACTCGGCGTCGTTGTCGGCCATCCAGCCGGCCGAGGAGACGCCCAGGTTGCTGGCCCGGCCGCCGCCGGCATGGCCCAGGCAGAGCCGCAGATCGCGCCAGCGTTCGTGTTCGAGCAGCGCGCGCCAGTGCTTGGGGTGGGCGTTCAGGCCTTTCTTTTCCTTCGTCTGGAAGCCGATGGGCGTGCAATGCACGAACACCGGAATATCGCCTGCGATGCAGTAGTCGAAGAACGCCGCCACCCGGCTCTCCAGCACGGGGTCGGCGTTGCCGATGGGCAGGTAGCCCAGCGCCGGATAGAACTTGAAGCCCAGGAAGCCGTGCGCGATCGCGGTGTCGGCCAGTTGCCGCCAATTGTCGCGCCGGGGATCGAAGGCGGAAAAGCCGAACATCGATTGCGGGTTGTCCTGCTTGAGCTGCTCCATCTTCCGCAGCTGTTCGGGGAAGGGATAGCGCGGCGGCTTGGGCACCGGATAGGCCAGCTGCATGTCCATCATCATGTGCAGCACCTGGATGTTGCCCGCGCCGAGCTTGTCGTAGCTGGACAGCAGCTGCTTGAGCACGGCCTTCTCCGACTTCAGCATGGTCAGGAAAAACTCCAGGTAGTTCTCTACGTGGCTGCCCCAGGCGAACTTGTCCATCAGGTCCGTGGCCGCGCGCAGCGCCTTGCGAATCACGCGCCGGGCCCAACCAAGCACGTCGACGATCCGTGGCGCGGCGCCCAGTTCCTTGAATGAGGTCACGGGTTCGTGCAGCGGCAACGGGTCCGGGTCGATCCAGCCCTCGGCGGCGTAGTCGATGCTCGCCAGCTGATCAATGATCCCCACGAGTTCCTCCGACAGCCCCGGTTCGGCAGGTGCGTCGTCCCACGGCTGGTCAAGCAGGTCCGCGGGGCTGCGCCCGGCGATCATGTCGGCCGGCACCCGCTCCATCAGGCCGGCGCGGACGACGTCCCAGATCTGCTCCAGATAGTGCTCGTCCGCGTTCTCGGGCGTGAAGGGCAGCGGATGGTCCGCGCGCAGATCCTGGGCGTCCGCATACGAGGAACCGGCCAGTGCGTACAGCAGCTGCGCGACGTAGTCCGCGAGCTTGCTTTCGTCTTTCTTCATTGCGCTGGCGATCACGCTTTCCAGCGGCAGATACCGGGCATTGAACAGATGGGTATGCAGATCCACGACACGGGCAGGCAGGTTCATGCGAGTGCTCCTCGGGATGGGGAATGGCAGTCTAGCGCGGGCATGGCGACCCGCATGCGGGCGGACGTTAGGGGCAGGGAAAATCCCGATGGGCGACGTCTTGTCGACATTCCAGCGGGGCATGACGCCGTCCGCGCGGGAATGGCCAGCGCCGGCTTGCGCCAGGTCATGCGGGGCGCGTCCGGCGGGCGCTGCCCGACCCGCCCAACGGGCGGCGTCCGGTAAGATCGCAGGCGAGCCGGGCTTGTGCCTGCCCGTTCCTTTCCTTGCCCGGCGCCACGCGCGCCGCCGCTCCCGTCCCGTGACTCCGCCACCATGACTCAATCCGCTTTCGAACTTCCGCCCGACCTGCTCGCCTTCCTGCGCAGCCCGCCGGCCTCGGCCGCCGAGCGCGACACGCCCGATGTGTTCTTCGACCGGCCCGAGATCGGCCGCCTGTACGCCCAGGCGCAGGAACCCGGGCAGACGGAAGCGGTGCTGTCCGCCTGCGCCGCGCTGCTGCCCGAGGTGCATCCCAACCGCGCGTCGCTGCTGGCGCTGATGGGCGGCGCGCTGGTCGAGGACGGCGCCGACCCGGCCATCCTGTTTCCCGCCTGCCATGCCTTGCTGGACGTCTGGCTGCAGGAGCTGGAGCCGTACTGCGCCGAGGAGGTCGACGAGGACGACGACGAGGCCGAGCCCGAGGAAGTGCAGGCCTGGGCCGACGCGCAGGCGCGCATGAAGGCCGTGCCGCAGGAGCGCCGCTGGGAGGTCGAGACCTTGCAGCAGGCCGTTGAACTGCTGGTGCTGCCCATGATGGCGATGGTGCTGCGCGACGAGCGCAACCACCGGGCCTTCCTGGCGGACGACGCCTTGCAGGCGCGGATCTACCGCCTGAACCGCAACGGCAGCCTGCCGTTCGAGCAGCTGCACTACCTGTGGCTGGCCGCGAACATGAGCTACGAGGACGAGCTGGTGGTGGTGCTGCCGGCGTCGGGCACGGGCTTCGTGGCGCGGGCGCACGCGGTGAACAACGGGTTCCATGCCTTCACGCTGCTGCAGAACCTGATCCGCGAACACGGCCAGGCGCTGGGCGTGCGCCAGGCCATCGTGGACCGCGCGCCGCCGTCGGAAGACAACGACAGCGACACGGCGGATTTCCTGTGGCTGCAGGCGCAGGCCTACGCGGGCGGTGAGCTGGTCAACGAGCTGGCCTGGTCCTGGGGCGAGGCGCCCTTGCGCGCCAATGCGCAGAAGCACGGCAAGCGCGTGCTGATCGGCCTGGACAAGGGCGACGCGTGCAGCCGCAGCTGGGCCGGTTTCCTGGGCGCCTGCCATGACGCGCAGAATCCGCACGTCGCCTTCAAGCGCTACCTGACGCCGGAGGAAGTGGCGTCGTACCTGCAATGAGCGGGCGCATGACGGCCAGGACAACGGAGGCGCGCGGATGAGCGGCGTGCCCGATTCCATCGTCGCCCTGCTGCGCGAGGCCGGCTGGCAGGCGCCGCCCGACGACGGCGCGCGGGATCCGGCGGGCGAGCGCCTGCTGGCGTCGCTGGCCGGCCTGTCGCTGGGCAAGACTGGCGCGGGACGGGAAACCGCCGCCAGCGACGTGGCGTTCTATGAACGGCCCTGCGAGCCGGACGAGGACGAATCGCTGGAAGGCCTGCCCTGGCGCGGCCGCACCGGGCCGCTGCGGGCGGTGGCCGACGCGCATCACAACCACATGATCGTGCTGCTGGATGCCGCCGGCGCGGCTTATGTCTATACGGTGCCGGACGGCAAGCTCTATAGGCTGGGCGCGTCGCTGGGCGAGGCGCTGGAACGGCTGCTGCTGGGCCTGAACTACGGCCCGGGAATCGACGCGGACGGCTGAGACGGGGGCAACGACGGGCGCAAGCCGTGCCATCCGCTGGCAGAGCGTCGTCCGTTCAAGCGTTCAAGTGCTCAAGGGCAGCGCCGTGAAGATCCGGTACAGCTCGGGCTGTTCCTCGAAGCCGATGCCGGGCGAGGCGGGCAGCGAGGCGTGGCCGTCCTGGATGCGGACTTCGCGGCCGAAGCCGCCGAAGGCGCCGAACAGGCCGGGATAGGATTCCGCGCCGCCCAGCCCCAGGCCCGCCGCCACGTGCAGGGACATGAGATTGCCGCCGTGCGGCATGATGCGCGCGGCCGGCACGCCATGGCGGGCAGCGATCTGCACGATGCGGTGGAACTCGCCCACGCCATAGGCCAGCGGCGGATCGGGCTGCAGGATCAGGCGCGCGCCGGCCGGCCCATAGCGCAGGAAGTTCTCGGTTTCTTCCTTCGAGTACAGGTTCTCGCCGCCGGCCACCAGGCCCGGATAGGCCTGGCTGACCGCGCGGTAGGTCTCGAAGTCGGCCGGATCGCAGGGTTCTTCCAGCCAGCGCAGGCCGTAGGGCGCGATCGCGCGGGCATAGGCCAGCGCCTCGTCGCGGTTGAAGGCGCAACTGGCATCCAGCGCCAGGCGGTTGCCGTCTTGCAGCAGCGACAGCGCCGATTCGATGCGGTCCAGGTCCTCGGCCAGCGGCAGGCCACCGGCCTTTATCTTTACGTCGCGGTAGCCGGCGTCCAGATAGCCCTGGATCTCGCGTAGCAGTAACGCGCGGTCGTCGGCCGGCTTGTAGAAGCCGCCGCCGGCGTAGCAGGGAATGGCGCGCGGCTCGCCGGCCCCGGCCACGCCGTAGCGCTCGGCCAGCGTCTGGTACAGCGGCCGGCCCTCCAGCTTGGCCGCCGCGTCCCACAAGGCCAGTTCCAGCGTGCCTACGGCCATCGAGCGCTCGGCATGCGCGCCGGCTTTTTCACGGCGCAGCAGCGCGGCCACGGCGCGCGGCGGATCGAGCCGGCCGCTATCCGGGTCCAGCAGGTCGGATGGCGGCGCGGCCAGCAGGCGCGGGATGAAGCGCTCGCGCATCGGGCCGCCGCAGGCATAGCGGCCGAAGGAATTGAAGGCGTAGCCCGCCACGCGCCGGCCGTCGCGGAACTGGTCGGTGGCGATGGCGACGATGGTGGCCGTCATTTCGCTGAAGTCCACCCGCGCGTTGCGCAGCTTGGCATCGATACGGAGGGTCTGTTCGCAGGCGTGGACGATCTTCATGGCGCGTGGGTGGGAGTGGCGGGAATCAATCGAGGGAGGCGCCGGTGCGGCGGACGATGTCGCCCCATTTCTGATGCTCGGCGCGGATGAAGGCGCCGAACTGCTCGGGCGTGCCGTGCACGGCTGGGCTGCCGAGCCGGGCGATCTGCTCGCGCACCTCGGGCAGGTCCATGACCTCGCGCATGACCTGGTTCAGGCGGGCGACGATGGGGGCGGGCGTGGCGGCCGGCGCCATCAGGCCATACCAGGCCAGCGATTCGTAGCCCGGCACGCCGGCCTCGTCCAGCGTGGGCACGTCCGGCAGCAGCGCGGAGCGCTGCTTGCTGGTGACCGCCAGGGGCCGCAGGCGCTTGCTGGTCAGGTTGGGCATGGCCGAAACCATGCTGTCGATGGCGAAGTCGATTTGTCCGCCCATCAGGTCCACCGCCATTGGCGCCTGGCCCTTGTAGGGCACGTGCACGGCGCGCGCGCCCGTCAGCGATTCCAGCAGCGCGGATGACAGGTGCTGGGGCGTGCCGTTGCCGGACGAGCCGTAGGTGTAGCGGCCGGGCCGGGCCTTGAGTTCGGCCAGCAGGGCGGGCGCGGTCTGGGCCGGGCTGGCGCGGTTGACCATCAGCACCAGCGGCACCGCCGCCACCTCGACCACGGGGGCCAGGTCGCGCAGCGGATCGTAGGACAGCTTGGGATAGAGCCAGGGGCTGATGGCCAGCGGGCCGCTGGACGACAGCAGCAGGGTGTGGCCGTCGGGCTGGGCCTTGGCCACCACGTCGGTGCCGATATTGCCGCCCGCGCCGACCCGGGCCTCGACGATGACGGGCTGGCCCAGCCGCGCTTGCAGGCGCGGGGCGAGGATGCGAGCCAGGATGTCGGACGGCCCGCCCGCCGGATACTGGATCACCATCGTGATCGGGCGCGAGGGATAGGCCGGGGTGTCGGCATGGGCGGGCTGGGTCGATGCGGCGGCCAGGCACAGCGCGGCCGCGTACAGCCGGGGCAGCGCGCCGAGCAGGCGGGCGGGAATGCGGGTCATGATGTCTCCTTGGGGCGCGCGTCCTGCGTGGGACACGCTGTCGTGGATGAAGCGCCGTAGCGGTTGTGATGTCTTCCGTGGCGTCTTGGGGCAGTGTCTTCGGATGGCGTCCGGCGTCGCGCCGGGCCGGGCCGCTTAGAGTCCGTCCATGGAAAACGACAGGCTGCGCAAGGCCTCGCGCAGCGCGGCGCGCTGCCGGGGATTCAGCGCCTCCAGCGGCGGCCGCAGCCGGTTCCAGCCTTCGTCGCCGCTGGCGTCGGCGACGGCGGCCTTCATCGAGGCGATCAGCGGATAGGCGGCGAAGGCGCCGCGCAGCGCGTTGAGCGCGTCCTGGCGAGCCTGCGCATCGGCCTCGCGCCAGCAGCGGTACAGCGCGACGATGGGGCCGGGATTGACGTTGGCGGTGGCCGAGATGCAGCCCGCGCCGCCCAGCCGCAGCGTGTCCAGCAGCAGCGTCTCGGTGCCGGCGTAGACGCCGAAGCCCGCGCTTGAGAACTGTTCGATGGCGTGCGCGGTGTAGGTCCAGTCGCCGCCGGTGTCCTTCATGCCGGCGATGATGCCGGGATAGTGCTTGAGCAGCCGTTCCACCAGCGCATGGGAAAAGCCCACCTGCGCCACGGGCGGGATGTGATACAGGTACACGCGCAGCCGCGCGTCGCCGACGCGCTCGATGAGTTCGCTGAAGAAGGCATACAGGCCGTCGTCGGTCACTGTCTTGTAGTAGAACGGCGGCAGCGCCAGCACGCCGGCGCACCCCTGATCGACGGCGGCGCGGCTCAGGCGCACCGCGTCGGGCAGCGCGCAGCTGCCGGTGCCGGGCAGCATGCCGGCGGCCGGCGCGCCGGCTTCGATGGCGGCGTGCAGCAGGCCCAGCTTTTCCTCGACGGACAAGGAATTGCCCTCGGAATTGGTGCCGAACATCGCCAGTCCGCAGTCCTGCCGCGCCAGCCACAGGCACAGCCGGGCAAAGCGTCTCGGGTCGGGTCGCAGGTTCTCGTCGTAGGGCGTCAGCACGGGCGCGAGGACGCCGGGTGGGCGGTGGTCTGGGGTTTGCATCATGGTCGGCGCCTGGTCGGTGGACGGTCGAGGCATCGTAGCGGCGCGCGTCCGGCGCGGGGTTGCCGGATTGCTTTCCTATTTTGCGAAATTCGCAAAATTCATGAATCGAAAGCGATCCCTGGAATCGATTGTCAAGCGTACACTCGTCGGCGTGATTTCCGTTGAGGAATACGCAAATGATCGACCTCGTCGCGCTGAAGGATTTCCTGGTCCTGTGTCAGTTCAGGAGTTTCAGCCGCGCGTCCGAGCGCTGCCATGTCTCGGTGTCCGGCCTGAGCCGGCGCATCCAGGGGCTGGAGCAGTGGCTGGGCGCGCCCCTGTTCGACCGCCGCAAGGCGGCGCTGGAACTGACCGATGCCGGCCAGCGGTTGCAGGCCGTGGCGACCGAGGTCGTGTATGCGCTGGAAGGGCTGCGCAAATCGGTGCGCAGCGACGCGCGAGACCGCCAGCAGCGCATCCGTTTCTGCGCGCCCCACATCATGTCGGCGGTGTTCTTTCCCGACTGGATCCCCCGGCTGCACAGCGATTTCCGCGACGCCAAGTTCAGCGTCGAATCCGACAATCTGCCCGAATGCCTGGCCATGCTGGACGAGGGCGCGGCCGACTACGCCGTGGCCTTGTTCGACGAGGGCGGGACCGTGGCGCGGCGCCTGGGCCTGTCCGCCGATGGCCTGCGCGCGCTGGAGCTGGGCCGCGAACGCCTCTTGCCGGTCAGCGCGCCCAACGCGGCGGGGCGGCCGCTGTACGACCTGGCGCAGGCGGGCGGACGGCCGGTGTCGTTCCTGGGCTATGCGGACGAATGCCATCTGGGCTGGTCGCTGCGGCCCTTGCTGGACCGGCTGGACCTGGACCTGCGCCAGAGCCACAACGCCAGCCTGACCGACGGCCTGCGGCTGATGGCGCTGTCGGGCCTGGGCGTGGCCTGGCTGCCGCTGTCGCTGGTACGCGCCGATCTGGACGCGCGCCGGCTGGTGCCGGCCGGCGGCGCGGCGTTCGAGTTGCCGCTGCGCCTGATGCTGTTGCGCCATGAGGCGGAACTGGCGGCGCAGGCCGAACGGCTATGGCAATACCTGATGGCGCTGGCCGAGCCGGCGCCGGTTGCGGACGCGCGTGGCGCCGAGCTGGTCGCGGGTTGAGCAGGCGGACTGGACCCGGCGCGGGCCGCGATGTCCTTCCGCCTCAGCCCGCGTCCTGCGCCATGTTCTCGCCCGTCGCGAACAGGTCCACCAGCGTGCGCCGCAGCCAGCGCTGGGCCGGCACGGTGTCGTTGCGCTGGTGCCAGAACAGCGTGATGGTGCGCGGCGGCGCGTGCATGGGCAGCGGCACGGCGCGCAGGTAGGGCGCATGCGGCGTCAACGCGCCCAGGTGCAGCGGCAGCACGGCGATCAGGTCGGTGTGGCGCAGCATTTCATAGGCCACGTTGTAGTGGTTGACCAGCGCGGCCTGTCGCGCGACAGGCCGCGCGCCGACAGGTACATGTCGTAGGACGGCAGCGTCTGGCCTCCCAGGCTCACGTCCACGTGGCGCGCCGACAGAAAGGCGCGCGTGCTCAGGCGCTTCATGCCGGCCAGCGGGTGATCGTGGCGCATGAAGCAGGCGTACTCCACCAGCCAGAGCGAGCGCGAGCGGATATGGCCCGGGTACTGGGCTTCGTTGACGTAGGCGCTGAGCACGCAGTCGGCGCGGTTCTCTTCCAGCTGTTCCGGGATTTCCAGCAGCGTGTTGGGCACGGCGCGCACGCGCGCCTGCGGCGCAGACTGCTCCAGCCGCCCGAACAGCGGCGGCAGCACGATGCCTGCGATGTAGTCGGACATCGACAGGCTGAACTCCATCGTGGCGCGGGCCGGGTCGAAGGCTTCGGCGTCGAGCGCGCCGCGCATGCGGTCCAGCGCCTCGCCCAGCGCGCTCCACAGCACGGCGGCGCGCTGGGTGGGAATGACGCCATTGCCGGCGCGCACGAACAGCGGGTCGTCCAGGCTGTCGCGCAGCCGCGCCAGCGCATTGCTGACGGCGGGCTGGGTCATGCAAAGTGCATTGGCCGCGCGCGTCACGCTGCCTTCGGTCATCAAGGCCTCGAAGACCTTCAGCAGGTTCAGGTCCAGCGTGCGGAAGCTCATGGCAGGTCATTCACATTGGTGATGTGGGGCATCATAACTATAAATTGGATAGATAGATTTGCGCATGCCTATCATGCGGTTCCTGGTCAAGAACAGTACGGCTGAAGCCGTCGATTGCAAGGGGAATTCCGCATGTCCATGATCTCGGCGCGCATCGAGCGCCTGCCGTTCGCGCGTTTTCACAAACACCTGCTGCTGATGGGCGGCCTGGGCTATATGTTCGATGCCATGGACGCCGCCGTGCTGGCGTTCATCCTGCCCGTGCTGCGGGTGGAATGGGGCCTGACCAGCGTGCAGATCGGGCTGCTGGGCAGCAGCACCTTCATCGGATTTTTCTTTGGCGCGCTGCTGGCCGGCACGCTGGGCGACCTGATCGGCCGGCGCGCGGTGATGATGTGGGCGCTGGCGCTGTACTGCGTGGCCTCGCTGGTCAGCGCCTGGGTCGACAGCTGGCCGCCGTTCTTCGCGGCGCGGGTGATCGCCGGCATGGGCACGGGCGCGGAAAGCGCCATCATCGCGCCCTATCTGGCGGAGTTCGTGGCGCGGCGCTTTCGCGGCAGCTTCACCGGCGCGCTGGCGGGCTTCTTCTCGTTCGGCTTCGTGGCCGCCGCGCTGCTGGGCTATTTCATCGTGCCGGCGCATGCCAGCGGCTGGCGCATCGTGCTGGTGATCACGGCGCTGCCGGTGGTGATGCTGCTGTGGTGGCGCCGCGCGCTGCCCGAATCGCCGCGCTGGCTGGAAAGCCGTGGCCGGACCGCCGAGGCCGAGGCCGTGCTGGACCGCATCGAAGCCGATTTCCGACGGCGCGGCGCCACACTGGCCGAGCCCCGGCCCGAGCCCGAGGCGCCGCCGCGCGGCGCGGCCAGCCTCGGGTCCAATTTCGCGCTGCTGCTGCAGGGCCGGCAGACGCGCATCACGCTGATGACCTGGATCATGTGGCTGTCGATCACCTTCAGCTACTACTCGTTCTTCGTGTGGATCCCGGGCCTGCTGGTCGAGAGCGGCATGAGCATGACCAAGAGCTTCGGCTATTCGCTGGCGATCTACTGCGCGCAGGTGCCGGGCTATTTCAGCGCGGCCTGGTTCAACGAGAAGATCGGCCGCCAGGCCACCATCGCCAGCTACATGCTGCTGGGCGGCGCGGGCGCGCTGGGGCTGGCGCTGGCCAAGACGGACGGCCAGATCATGCTGGCCGGCATCATCATGTCCTTCTTCATGAACGGCACCTACGCCGGCGTCTATGCCTACACCGCCGAGGTCTTTCCGACGGCGGTGCGCACCACCGGCGCGGGGCTGGCCTCGGCCATCGGCCGGCTGGGCGCCATCGCCTCGCCCGTGCTGGTGGGCTATCTGTATCCCAAGTTTGGCTTCCTGGGCGTGTTCGGCACCACCACGGTGACGCTGGTGCTGGGCGCGCTGGTGGTGCTGGTGATGGGCGTGCCCACGCGCGGCCGCTCGCTGGAAGCCATCGCGGCGGGAGAGGTGAAATGAACGGCGCGCGTCCCTTCCGTCCCGCCGTGGCGGTGCCGGCCTTGAATGCCGTGGCCCGCGCCCATGAGGCGCCCTCCCAGCCGCAGGCCGTGTTCGCCGCCGTGGACCACGCGCTGGCCGGCGAGATCGGCCACCGGCTGTTCACCATCCTGTCCTACGACCCGGACAGCGGCGTGGCCACGCGGCTGTATTCGAACCTGCCCGACGCCTACCCCGCGGGCGGCAGCAAGACCGTGATGCCGGGGCCGTGGACCGACACGGTGCTGGCGCGCGGCGAGTGCTACATCGGCTACACGCCGGACGATCTGCGCAGCGTCTTCGCCGATCACGAATTGATCGCCTCGCTGGACTGCCAGAGCGTGCTGAACGTGCCGATTCGCTGGCGCGGCCGCACCTGGGGATCGCTCAACCTGCTGCACGCCGAGCGTTGGTACGGTCCGGACGACGCCATCGCCTGCCGGCCCTATGCGCAGCTGGTGCTGCCGGCGCTGTGCTGCGCCTGAGCGCGGCGCCTTCATATGTCCATAGGCCGGGCTGATACGCCCGGCCCTTCACTTGCCAATATCGGGAGCATCATGGAAAGCACATTGTTCAAGAACGCCGCGTTGCTGGATCCGGCCCGGCCCGAGCTGCTGGAGGACCACGACGTGCTGGTCGAGAACGGCCTGGTCAAGGAAGTCTCGGACCGACCGCTGTCGGCCGCGTCGGCGCGCGTCATCGACCTGAAGGGCAAGACGCTGATGCCGGGCCTGATCGATCTGCACGTGCATGTGATCGCGGTGCAACTGAACCTGCCGCAGCAGATGGCCATGCCCAATGTGCTGGTGGCGTTCCGCTCGGCGCCGATCCTGCGCGACATGCTGCGCCGGGGCTACACCACCGTGCGCGACGCCGGCGGCGCCGGCCATGCCTTCAAGGTGGCGGTGGAGCAGGGGCTGGTGCAGGGGCCGCGCCTGTTCGTGTCGGGCCGGGCGCTGAGCCAGACCGGCGGCCACGGCGACGGCCGTCCGCGCAGCGATTTCATGCCGGGCGATTCGCCGTGTCCCTGCTGCGTGCGGGTGGGCGCGCTGGCGCGCGTGGCCGACGGCGTGGACGAGGTGCGCCGCGCGGTGCGCCAGGAATTGCAGATGGGCGCGGACCAGATCAAGATCATGGCGTCCGGCGGCGTGGCCTCGCCTACCGATCCGGTCGGCGCCTGGGGCTATTCCGAGGACGAGATCCGCGCCATCGTCGCCGAGGCGCGCGCCCGCCAGACCTATGTGCTGGCCCACGCCTACACCGCCGAGGCGATCTCGCGCGCGGTGCGCTGCGGCGTGCGCACCATCGAACACGGCAACCTGGTCGACGCCGAGGCGGCGCGGCTGATGGCCGGGCAGGGCGCCTATGTGGTGCCCACGCTGATCACCTACGAGGCCCTGGCCAACGAAGGCGCGGACCTGGGCCTGCCGGCCGACAGCGTGGCCAAGGTGGCGCAGGTGCGCAACGCCGGCCTGCATTCGCTGGAGATCTATCGCGACGCGGGCGTGCCGATGGGCTTCGGCACCGACCTGCTGGGCCCGTCGCACCGCCTGCAAAGCGAGGAATTCCGTCTGCGCGCCGAGGTGCTGGGCGCGCCGGCGGTGATCGCCAGCGCCACGCAGGTGGGCGCGCGGGTGCTGGGCATGGAGGGCAAGCTGGGCGTCATCGCGCCGGGCGCCTGCGCCGACATGCTGGTGGTGGACGGCAATCCGCTGCGCGACGTGTCCTGCCTGCTGGGGCAGGGCGAGCACATCCCGCTGGTGATGCAGAACGGCAAGGTGCAGTTCGACGAGCTGGCCGCCTGAGCGGACGGGGGGGGCGGGCGGCCTGGTGTGCCGTTCCTTCGGCGCGGGCGTTTCCGAGGGACAGCACGCTAGGGCTTGCCGCCCGCGTCGGCGGGCCTGACCGCCGCCCGCCACAGGTCCAGGAAATGGCGCTTCTTGAGCGCGTCCTGGTACACCAGCAGGCCCACGCCCAGGCCCAGCGGCCGCACGCCGGCGGCCGGTACCACCGAATCGCCCACCGGGCGCATGCCGGAAGCCTGCGCGATCATGTGCTGGCCGCGCGGCGACAGCAGGTAGTCGAGGAACATCGCGCCCAGGTCCGGGCGCGGCGCCTGGCGCGGGATCAGCGCGGCGCGCGACAGCATCAGCGTGTAGTCGCGCGGGTAGATGACGGCCAGCGGCGCGCCGCGTTCGATGCGGTGGCGGGTATAGGACTCCAGCACGTTGTAGGCCAGCGTGGCGTCGCCGCGCTCCAGCATGTCCAGCGCGTCGTCCGACGAGGCGTACAGCGCCGCGTCGTTCTGGCCCAGCGCCGCCAGCAGCGCCGGCGCCATGCTGTCCAGGCGCGTGTCCTGGGTGGCGGCCAGGTAGCCGATGGCGCTGGCGCCGACGTCATAGGTCGACACGGCGCCGGCCAGCGGCCGGTCGGGCGCCTGCAGCAGCGACAGCAGCGCGCGGCGGGTGCGCGGCGCGCGCGCCGCGTCCAGCCTGCGCGTGTCGTAGACCATGACGATGGGATCGGTGCCGGTGCTGAAGACTTCGTCGCGCCAGTTGGCCCAGGCGGGCAGGGCGCGGGTCTCGGGCGAGTCATGGGGCAGCGCGTAGCCGTCGTTGGCCAGCTTGGTCTGCAGGTCCATGGCGCTGCTGATGACCAGGTCCGGGCCGGATTTTTCGCTTGCCGCGTCGCGACGCCGCGCGATGATTTCGTCGTACAGCGCCTGGGTGGGCAGTTCGGTGTATTCCAGGCGCAGGGCCGGATGGATGCGGTGGAAGTCCTCCAGCACGCCACGGAACACGGGCAGGCTGTTGGATGCATGCACCACCAGCACGTTGGCGGATCCGTCCGGGCCCAGCGCGAGCGTGTTGGGCGGTTCGGCCTGGGCCCGCGCCGGCGGGGCCAGGGTCAGGGCCAGCGGCAGCAGCAGCGGCAGGATCAGCGCGCGCGCCAGCCGGCGCAGAAGGGTGTCAGCTTTCATGGGGCAGCGCCGGCAGCAGGATGACGGCGTCCAGCCCGCCGCCCACGCGGTTGCTCAGTCGCAGCTCGCCGTGGTGGCTGTCGACCGCGCGGCGCACGATGGACAGGCCCAGGCCGGCGCCGGCCGAGCGCGGATTGGGGCCGCGCACGAAGCGCTCGAAGGCGGCATGGGCCAGGGCCGGCGGGATGCCCGGTCCCTGGTCGGACACGGTGACGCGCCAGCGCGCGCCGTCGCGTTCCAGCCGCACGTCGATATGGCCGCCGGGCGCGGCGCCGTGGCGCAGCGCGTTGTCGATCAGGTTCTTGACGGCCTCGCGCAGCATCAGGCTGTCGCCCAGGGCCGGCGCGGGCGCGCCGTCGATGGGCAGGGCCAGGCGCACGTCGGGCGCGGGCTCGGCCTGCGGCACCGAGTCGTACACGGCCTGGTCCAGCAGCTCGGCCAGGTCCAGCGGCTGGAACTGCCGCACATTGCTGCGGTGGATCACGCTGGCGTCGCTGAGCAGCTGGTTGACCAGCCGCGACAGTTTCTCGGCGTTGCGCAGCACGGCCAGCAGGCTGCGGCGCTGTTCGGCGGGGTCTTCCTCGTCCAGCGCCACTTCCATCTGCGCGTGCAGCGCGGCCAGCGGCGTGCGCAGCTGATGCGCGGCCTCGGCGATGAACAGGCGCAGCGTGTCCAGGTTTTCCGCCAGCCGCGCCATGAAGCCGTCCAGCGTATGCACCAGCGTGTCCAGCTCTTCCGGCACGGGCGCCTTGATGGGTTGCAGGTCGGACGCGCCGCGTGCGGCCAGCTCGCGCTCGATGCGGCGGATCGGCGCCAGCGAACGGCGCAGGCCCCACCAGGCCAGCGCCAGCGCGGCGGCGGTGAAGCCCAGCAGCGCCAGCGTGCCGCGCCACAGCACCCGCGCGGCCAGCGCATCGCGCGCCTCGCTCGTCTGGCCGACCAGGACGCGTGCGCTGCGCGTGCCGGCGGGACCGGCGATCTTGCGCTCCATCCAGGCGAAGCGCACCGGCTGGCCCTGATAGCGCGCCTCGAACAGCCGCGATGAGGCCGCGTCGTCGGACGCGCCATCCACGGGCGGGGCGGGCAGGTCGGGATAGCCGGACACCAGCGCGCCGTCGCCGGCCCGCACCTGGTAGAACACGCGGTCGCGCGGCGCCTGCTCCAGCAGGGCCAGCGCGGCATAGGGCATGTCCATGCGCCATTCGTCGTCGACCAGCTGCAGGCTGTCGGCGATGGACAGCGCCGAGGCGCGCAGCAGCTGGTCGTAGGCGGTGTCGGCGGTCTGCTGCGCATAGCCGCGCACCATCAGGTAGAGCCCGCCCACGCCGGCGACGAATAGCGCCAGCAGCATGGCCAGCAGCCGGCGGCGGATCGAGATGCGGCCGGCGCCGGCATCGGGCCGCGGCTCGCCGGCAGCCTTAGCCGCCGGCTGGCGCGTCGGGCTTGCCGTCATCGCTGCACGTCAGGATGTAGCCGGTGCCGCGCCGGGTCTCGATGCGCAGCGGCGAGCCTTCGAGCTTGCGCCGCAGCCGGGCGATGTAGACCTCGATGGCGTTGGGCGCCGCGTCGTCGTCGAAGGCGAACAGCTTGTTGGCGATCTCGTCCTTGCTGACGGCGCGGTTCATGCCGGCCAGCAGGATCTCCAGCAGGCTGTATTCGCGCTTGGGCAGCTCGATGCGCTGGCCGGCCAGCGTGAGCAGGCGCGCGGCGCTGTCGATGACCAGATCGCCGAAACGCTGCACTCCGGCGGCCTGAGCGCTGGGCCGGCGCAACAGGGCGCGGCAGCGCGCCTCCAGTTCGCGGAAGTCGAAGGGCTTGGCCAGGTAGTCGTCGGCGCCGGTGTCGAGCGCGTGGACGCGGTCCTCGATGTCGATGCGGGCGGTCAGCGCCAGCACCGGGATCTTGCTGCCCCGGTCGCGCAGGCGATGCAGGATGTCGAAGCCCGACATGCGCGGCAGGCCGATATCCAGGATCACCAGGTCGAAGCTTTCGTATTGCAGCACGCCGTCGGCGCTCAGGCCGTCGTTCTGCCAGTCGACCGCATGGCCGAGCCGGCGCAGCCGGCGCACGATGGCGTCGGCCAAGTCTTCGTCGTCTTCGATCACCAGGATGCGCATGCGGCCAATTTTCGCATAGTGGATGCCCCCACGCTGCGCGCTCCAAGGGCGCTTGCTGCCCCCCGAGGGGGGCGCCCTTCCTTGGGGCGGCCCGGCGCAGGGGCGGGCCGCTCCCTCCGCCGGGCGTGCCTCGCAAAAACGACAGGTTCCAGACAGCTTTAATTCCTAGCCTTGCGGTCCTGCCCGTCTCCCCTTGCCGGGGCGGCTACGAATAACAACGATCCGTGGAGATACCCCATGCTTCTGACCCTGCTTGGCTTCGGCATGGTGATCACGTTCATGACGCTGATCATGACCAAGCGACTGTCGCCCCTGGTGGCGCTGATCCTGGTGCCCATCCTGTTCGCGTTGATGGGGGGCTTCGGCGCCGGCATCGACAAGATGATGCTGGACGGCATCCGCAAGATCGCGCCCACGGGCGTGATGCTGATGTTCGCCATCCTGTACTTCGGCGTGATGATCGACGCCGGCCTGTTCGATCCCATCGTCGGCCGCATCCTGCGCGCGGTGAAGGGCGATCCGCTGAAGATCGTGGTGGGCACCACCGTGCTGGCGCTGGTGATCTCGCTGGACGGCGACGGCTCGACCACCTACATGATCGTGGTGGCGTCGATGTTGCCGCTGTACCGCCGCCTGAAGATGAATCCGCTGTCCATGACCTGTCTGGCCATGCTGGCCAGCGGCATCATGAACCTGACGCCCTGGGGCGGGCCGACCGCGCGCGCCGCCAGCGCGTTGCATGTGGACGTGGGCGACATCTTCGTGCCGCTGGTGCCGGTGATGGGCGTGGCCATCGTGGCGCTGCTGGCGCTGGCCTTCGCGCTGGGCCTGAAGGAGCGCCGCCGCCTGGGCGTGCTGTCGCTGCCGGACGGCGCCACGCTGCACGCGGGCTACGACGAGGACGGCCCCAAGAACCTGCCCGAGATCGAGGTCGACCAGGACCTGCGCCGCCCGCGCCTGCTGTGGGTCAACGCCGCCCTGACGCTGGCGCTGATGGTCAGCCTGGTCATGGGCGTGCTGCCGCTGCCGGTGCTGTTCATGATCGCCTTCGCCATCGCGCTGATCATCAACTACCCGGACCTGGCCGAGCAGCGCCGCCGCGTGGCGCAGCACGCGGGCAACGTGCTGTCGGTGGTGTCGCTGATCTTCGCCGCCGGCATCTTCACTGGCATCCTGTCGGGCACGGGCATGGTCGAGGCCATGTCGCGCAGCCTGCTGGCCGTGCTCCCTGACGCCATGGGTCCGTACCTGGCCGGCATCACCGCGCTGGTGAGCCTGCCCTTCACCTTCTTCATGTCCAACGACGCGTTCTATTTTGGCGTGCTGCCGATCCTGAGCGAGGCGGCGCAGGGCTACGGCATCAGCGCCGTGGAAATGGCGCGCGCCTCGCTGATCGGCCAGCCGGTGCACCTGCTGAGCCCGCTGGTGCCGTCCACCTATCTGCTGGTCGGTCTGGCCGGCGTGGAATTCGGCGACCACCAGCGCTACGCGCTCAAGTGGGCCACGATGATCTGCCTGGTGATGCTGGCGGCTGCGCTGGCGTTCGGCTTGTTTCCCCTGGTCGGCAGCGTCGGCTGAGCCGGCGCGCCCTTGAAATAGGAGTTTCCATGGCTTTGCGCATTGCTTACGTCACCAGCGGCATGGGCCATACCGGCACCGCCATCTGCCAGGCGCTGCATCGCGCCGGCCACCGCGTGGTGGCAGGCTGCGGGCCGAAATCGTCCCGCAAGGATCACTGGCTGAAGGCGCAGAAGGCGCTGGGCTATGACTTCACCGCGTCCGAGGGCGACGCCACCGACTGGGAATCGACCCGCGCGGCCTTCGCGCGCGTGCGCGGCGAGGTCGGCGAGATCGACGTGCTGGTCAACAACGCCGGCGCCATGCTGGACATGCGGTTGCGGCAGATGGGCTATGCCGAGTGGTCGGCGGTGCTGCGCAGCAACCTGGACACGCTGTTCAATACCACCAAGCAGGTGGTCGACGGCATGGCCGACCGGGGCTGGGGCCGCATCATCAACATCGGTTCGGTGGCGGCCGAGAAGGGCCAGATCGGGCAGGTCAACTACGCCACGGCCAAGGGCGCGGCCATCGGCTTCACGCGCTCGCTGGCGCAGGAAGTCGCGGCGCGCGGCGTGACGGTCAACCTGGTGTCGCCCGGCTTCATCGCCGACGACACGGTCAAGGCCTTTCCGCCGGCGCTGCTGGATCGCATCGTGGAAAGCGTGCCGGTCGGCCGCCTGGGCACGCCGCAGGACCTGGCGGGGCTGTGCGCCTGGCTGGCCTCGGACGAGGCGGCCTTCGTGACGGGGGCGAACTACGCCATCAACGGCGGCGTGTACATGAGCTGAGGCGAGGGCGCTTGCCGCGCCCGCCGGCCCTAGCTGTTCAGGACCGGGCTGCCGTGGCGCCGCAGGAAGTCCGGGATGGACGAGGGCGTGCGCTTGCTGCCCTCCAGCCATTCCACGCGCCACTCGGTCAGACGTTCGCCGGTGTGGTGCTCGTAGCGGCCGGGCTCCGGCTCGTTGATGCATTCGTCCTGGCGCACCAGCACCAGCGGTTGCTCGGCTCCGGCCGTCTCGCGCGAGTAGGCGCTGGCTTCCTCGAAGGTGGCGAAGGCGCAGTAATAGTCGTCGCCGTCGTAGAGGTCCTCGCCGCCGTCGTGCGGGTGCACCCAGACGCGGTATTCCAGCACGGCGTCGTAGAAATAGCCGCCGCCGGACTTGGTCTGGGCGGGATATTCGCCGATCAGGTCGGCATCGACGGCGATGGGGAAGGCGGAGCGGAGAGAGGCGGGCATGGCAGAGGATTCCGGGCGCTGCAGGCGCTATGGGGGGATTGTAGGAAGCCTGACGGCCCGGGGCGCCCGCCGCGCCCCAGGTTTCCATTTCAGACGGTCACAAAGCCAAGCGGATCAAGGGTAAACCCTTAATAACCAAAAACCGCTTCAGCCCCGGTGCACCGAGACCCCGCCATCGACCAGCAGCGCCGTGCCGGTGGTGAAGCTGGACGCGTCCGACGCCAGGTACAGCGCCGAGCGCGCGATCTCGGCGGGCGTGGCCAGGCGCTTGAGCGCGTGCAGGTTCTCGACGTAGGCGCGGGCCTCGGGCGAGGCCATGGCGTCGCGCCCCATCGGCGTGTCGGTGCCGCCGGGCAGCAGCGCGTTCGCGCGGATGCCGCGCGCGCCATATTCCGAGGCGATGACCTGGGTCAGGCCGATCAGGCCGGCCTTGCTGGCCGCATAGGCGCCCATGCCGGGAAACCCCGCCGTGTAGCCGACGAAGGTGGACGTGAAGATCAGCGAGCCGCCGCCGCGCGCCAGCATGGCGGGAATCTGGTGGCGCGCGCCGAGGTAGGCGCTGGTCAGGTTGGCCTGCAGCACGTCCTGCCATTCCTGCGGTTCGATCTCGTGCAGCGGCCGCGACGGGCCCATGGCTCCCGCGTTGTTGAAGGCGATGTCCAGTCCGCCGAAGCGTTCCACGGCCGCCGTGACGGCGTCGCGCGCCAGTGCCTCGTCGCGCACGTCGCCGGCCACGGCCAGCGCCCGGCCGCCTGCGGCCTCGATGGCGGCGGCCAGCCTGTCCAGCTCGGCCGCGCGGCGCGCCACCAGCACCACGCTGGCGCCCTCGCGCGCATAGAGTTTTGCCGTTTCCAGCCCGATGCCGGAACTGGCGCCGGTGACGATGGCGACCTTGCCGGCCAGTTGTCCTGATGCTTGCATGCCCGATCTCCTGTGGTTGCGGGGTCAGGCCGTCAAGGTAGGCGAGGCGTCGGGGCGCGGCTATCCGTTTATTGCCGCGCCCCGGCCTTTTGCTACAGGCCCAAGGCCTTGCGCTCGTCGGCGCTCAGCCTGGCCAGCTGCGTGGCGTCCAGCGGACCGTCGCCCACCACCTGCACGGCGCCGTCGCGCCGGTACGTCGCCTGGCGCTCGGGCGAGGGGGCCGAGGCCCCCGGGCTGGATGCCGCGCCCGCCGTCGGCTCGTCGCCAAAGCCCAGGATCTGCACGCTGATGATCGAGGGCTGGTTCTGGCGCGCCTGGTTCTGCGCGCGCTGCGCCGAGTCCTGGGCGGCGCCGACGGCCGAGCTGGCGGCGGCGCTGGCCGACGACAGCGCACCGGTGTTGACCGAGGCGGCCACCGGCACGCCGACGCTCTCGCCCTGCGCCTTGATGTTGGCGGCGTTGAGCACCTGCTGGGCATGGATGTTGATGTTGCCCGACACGCGGATGCCGGCCTCGCCCGCGTCGATGGTGCCCAGCGGCGCGTACAGGTCCACGTCGCCGGCCGGCACTTCCGCGATGGGCGCCAGCGTGGCGATGCCGGCGCCGGTGGCGGGCGCCGACGGCGACAGCGCCACGTTGCCGATGCTGTCGTAGCGGCGGGTCGGCGGGGTGTAGACCACGGTGGTCTTGGAGCCGCGACCGGCGTTGATGTCGCCCTGCGCCGACCAGGCCAGGATGCTGCCGCCGAAGGTCGTCATGACGCGGCTCTGGCCCAGCAGTATGCTGTCGCGCGCATAGAACTGGATGTCGCCGCTGCCCTGGGTCAGTACGCCTGCCGTGGCCGGCGGGACCGCGCCTTCCACGCCGTAGACCTGCGCGCCGCCGGGCGTCAGCACCTGGATGTCGCCGCCGGCGCGCGTCTGCACTCCCGCGCCGCCATACATGGTGATGCCGCCGGCATAGTCGGCGCCGGCATCGCGCGCCGGGAACAGTGCGGCGATGGCCTGGCGGCCGCGCAGGAAGCTGCCCAGGCGCGGGCTGGACTTGGCGTTGTACTCGCGGCCGCCGGCGCGCAGCTCGGCGAAGTAGACCTGGCGCGCGAACACGCGCTGCTGCTCGGGCGGCAGCGCGTCGAAGTAGGCGCGCGCGTCGCTGGTGTTGCCGGCGAAGCCGTAGACCTGCGTCAGCCACAGCAGCAGTTCGTGTTCGTAGGTCTTGAACGGCAGGCCCTGGTCGGTCAGCGGCCGCGACGGATCGGCGACGCGGGACGGGTCCAGGTAGCGGCGCAGGAAGCCGGCGTAGTCGGCGCCCTGCGCGCCCAGGCCGGCCTGCATGGCGATGCCGGCGCCCGGGCGGGTGTCGCCCGGCACCACCGGCCCCAAGCTCAGCACGGCGGCCTGGTCCAGCATCTGGATGTTGCGGCCGGCGCTGATTTCCAGCGTGCCGGGCCCGGCCACGGTGAAGCTGCCGGCGATGATGTCGCGGCCGGCGCGCACCAGCGAGACGTCGCTCGCCTGGTCGTGGATGAACAGGTTGTTGGTGTAGCTGTAGCTGAACGGGAAGGGGCTCGACTCCAGCGGTCCCAGGGGGCTGCCGCTGCCGACGATGTCGCGTCCGGCCAGCATGCGCACGGCGCCCGCGCCCAGGTGCCACTGCCTGCCGGTCAGGTTTTCCGGCGGGCCGAAGCGCAGCAGGCGGCCGCTGCTGACGCCGACCAGGTCGCCGTCCATCGCGTAGAAGCGCGACGCCGCCCAGGGGCCGGCCGCCGCCGCCGCCGGCGAGCCGAAGGCGAACAGCACGCGCTCGCCGTAGGAGCCGTCCTGCGACAGCGTATTGGGGCCCCAGATGGCGGAGTTGAAATTGCCGTTCTTCACCATGCCGACGAAGGCGGGGCGGTAGGGCGAGGCCAGCGTGTCCAGCGATGCGCCGCTGCGCATGAGCGGCGCGTTGCCGCCGTAGATCGAATCGCCCGCCAGCAGGTCCAGGCGGCCGGCGGGACCGGGCGCCAGCAGCACGGGGGTCTTGTAGTAGATGCTGCCGTTGGCGGCCACGGCCGACAACTGCGACGGGTAGGTCACGACGCTGTCGTTCAGCGGCGTCACCGGCATGATGGGCGTCAGGTTGCCGCCGGCCGAGAACAGGTCGATGGCGGTGTTCGCGGTCCACAGCGAGAACCAGGTGTTGGCGCCGTACACGCCCGGCGTGCCATTGGCCTGGACATACGGCATGGACAGCGGCATGGGCGCGCGGCCCGGATCGTCGGCCTTCTCGATGGCCAGGTCGCCCAGGCTGCGCAGCCGGAAGGCGCTGTCGCCGGCGTACAGGGCGATGCCGCCCGTGGTCACGACGTCGGCCGCGCGGAACAGGTCCAGGGCGCGTGTGTCGCGCGCCGCCTTCACGCCGTACAGCGGATCGAGCCTGCCGAAGGACGCGGCCTGCAGCGAGGTCTGGCCGCGCAGGTTGGTGACCGAGCCGCTGGACTCGTAAGGCGTGGGCAAGGCCGGGTTCAGGGCGCCGCCCACGCGCAGCTCGATGTCGCCGCCGCCGGTCAGCGCCAGGCGGCCGTCGGCCTGCATGCGGCCGGTGCTGCCCACCGCCAGCACCAGGGCCTGGCTGCGCGGATTGATCTGGCGCAGGCCGTCGCTGACCAGGCGGGGTTGCTGCCGGCCGGCATCGCCGCCCACGTCCATGCTCAGGTTGCCGCCGCCCAGCGTGCCGAAGCCGGTGAAGCCGCGCAATTCGTCGGTGGGCTGGTTGATGTCGCCGGCCACGTAAGTGCCGAAGTTGATCCACCAGGCGGTGGGCTGCGCCTGGCCGATGGCCGCCGAGCCGGATCCCTGGCGCCAGAGCCAGTTGCCTGGCGTGTCGCTGTTGTAGCCGATGGAGGATGTCACCGGCCGGCCATAGGACGCCGGGGATGCGAGCATCACGTCGCCGATCAGGTTGGCGCCGGTGCGCACGGTCAGGTTGCCGCCGCCGTCCGGATACCAGGCGCGGTAGACGCTTTGCGCGCCGCCGTTGACGTAGGGCTCGAAGCCCTGGCTGGGATCGTTCGTCACCTTGCCGGCCAGGCCCCTCAGGCGCGGCTGGTTGTACGGGTCGCCGGCCTGGGTGGCGGTAGACGAGGCGCCGGCGGTATAGACGCCGTACAGCGAATGCATGCGCAGGTCGCCGCCGGCCAGCAGATCCAGGTCGCCGGTGCCGGTGCGCAGCACGCTGAAGCGCGCGGTCGCGGGAGCCGCCAGATAATCCTTGGGCTCCTTGGCCTTGCAGTAGTCGGGCACGTCCTTGCACATCAACGCGGCTGACGGGTAGCCGAAGTTGTCGATGATGAACTGCTCGTCGATCACCGTGCCGGCCAGCCAGGGCATGCCGATGTCGTCGGCGCCCTGCTGGGTCCACAGGAAGTTGCCGGGCGCGTCGAAGCCGTACATGCCGTAGTGGTTGTCGGCCAGCACCAGGTTGCCGCGCTTGACGCCATATTGCGTGGCGCGCGTGTCGGCGCCGTCCAGGTCGGCGCCGCCGACCAGGCGCATCGACCAGGACTGCGAGCCTTCCGGCAGCATGGGCGCCACGGCCCAGACCTTGCCCTGCGCGTCGTTGACGACAGGACGCAGGTCCACGTATTGCACGCCGGGATTGAGCTTGACGTTGGCGCCGGACGGAATCAGCGCGCCGCGCGGCAGGATGACGTTGCGCGCCAGCGTCAGCAGGTTGGAGCCATAGGGGACGTTCGGCAGGTTGGGCAGCGCGATGCCTGCGGGCCATTCGGTCGTGGCCAGGAAGGTCATGGCCGTGATGCGCCAGCCGGCGGCCAGTTTCGCGCCCGCGGCCAGCGTGCGAGGCTGCGCCAGCACGGTGCCGGCGGCCAGCGCCACGCTGCCGTCCGCGTTGAGCACGGCGGCCGACAGGATGGCGCCGGCCGGCAGCGTCAGCGGCTGGGCCAGCGCCGCCGTCACGGGCAGCACGGAGCCGGGCTCCAGCGTGAAGCTCGACAGCGTCACGCCGTAGTTCAGCACCACGCCGCCGGGGATCTGCGTGCCGGCGGCCAGCTCCACGCCGGCGTGTGGCGTGACCATGTCGCCGCCGGTGTAGTCCACGCCCGGCAGCAGGCGCCAGCCCTTGGCGTCCTGCTTCACGTCCGGGGGCGGCGCGAAGCCGTCGTTGATGCTGCCGTGGATCTGCAGGTCGCCGCCGGCGCGGATCACCAGGTTGCCGACTTCGCCCGAGCCGTAGACGCCGGTCAGCGGGGTGTGCGGGTTGAGGCTGGCGTAGCGGTAGCGGGACAGGTCCAGGTCGCCCTGCACCACCAGGTCGCCGTCGGGCGTGGCGCTGCGGATCTCGATGCCGGGGCGCAGGTGCAGCGCGCCGGCATAGGGGCGCAGGCCGGCCAGCTTGCCGTCGACCAGGTTGGCGTTGGCCAGCGCCTGGGTGATGAAGGCGCGGCTGTCGTCGTGCAGGCGGTCCAGGTAGTCCTGGTCGATGATTTGATAGGGCTTGCCGGCGGCAGTGGTTTCGGTGCCTGGGTTGGCGCTGCGGTCGACCCAGACGCCGTTGACGGCGATGCTGCGCGCGCCGCGGATGTCCAGCGGGCCGCGCGCCTCGATGTCGATGTCGCCGCCGCGCGCGCCGTTCAGGCGCGGCGCGTTCAGTTCCAGCGTGCCGCGCGGCTTGCCGTCCTGGCGCGGGTCGTCGCTGCCGGCGCGCAGGTCGATGCGCGCGCCGCCGTCCAGGCGCAGCGTGCCCTGGCCGGCCTTGAGTTCGACGATGGCGCGGTTGGGCGCGTCGATGATCTGGCCGTAGCTGTCGACGCGCAGCGTGGTGCCGTGCGCGTCCAGCACGGCGTTGGACGCCAGGCGCAGGCCGTCGCGCGCCGACAGGCGGATGCTGCCCACGCTGACGCCGCTGGCGTCGATGCGGCCGGCCACCGTGAGGCTGCCGGCGTCGACCGAAATATTGACTTCGCGGGCGCGGACTTCGTCGCCGATGGTCAGGTCGCCGCGCTTGATCTGGAAGCTGCGCGCGCCATAGACCGAGCCCGCGTTCAGGCGCTGGTTCAGCGCGGTGAAATCCAGCTGCTGGGCGCGGATGTCGACGGCGCCCTGGGCATACGGCACGCGCGAGCCGCCGGTCTCGTAGTCGCCCGAGGCGCTGCCCAGGATGCGGCCTTGCAGGTCGACGCGGCCCGCGCCGGGATCCAGCGCGATGGCCGTCAGGCGGCCGGCGCGGTTGTAGCGGGCAGACAGGTCGATGACACTGCCGGCGGCCTGGGTGATGTCGCCGTGGCGGCTTTCCAGGATGGCCTCGCCGCCCCAGCTGTATTTGGTCAGCTCCTCGAACGGCACGGGCCGGCCCGCCAGGTCCAGCTGCGCCTGGCCGGTCAGGACCAGCGCCCGGTCGGCGCGCAGCGCCACCTTGCCCGAAGGCAGGGCGATGCGGCCGTCGATGTTGAGCTGGCCCGCGTCCAGTCCAAGTTCCGCGCCCAGGCCGCGTATCGCGCCGGCCTGCGCGCCGGCGGGCATGGCCAGGTTGATCGCGTCGCCGGCCTTGATCCGGTTGACCGAGCCGGCCTCGCCCGTGAGCAGCGGCGTGAACAGGTTCAGCGTGCCGCCGCTGTATTGCCAGCCGCCGGCGCTGTCGTAGGCGCCGCGCGTCTGGTACACGTTCAGGCTGCCGCGATGGTTGGCGGTGATGCGGTCGCTGGCGCGCAGGTTGACGTTGGCGAAACCCAGCGTCAGGCGCGCCTGGTCCAGGCCGCCGACGGGCTGGGTGTACGGGCCGTAGCCGAACTCGATGCGTTCGGCCTCGATGTTCAGCGACCCCTGGCCGGTGCCGGCGCCGTTGTTGACCACGCCGGCCGGCGCGCTGACCGCGCCGTTCCAGATCAGGTTGCCGGCGCGGATTGTGGCCGCATCGCCGGCCTGGCCGTAGCCGTAGATGGCCGGCGCGGTCAGCGCCAGCGTCCGCAGGCGCGACTTGCCGGTGGCCGGATCCAGCGTGTCCAGCACGACATTGTTGAAGAAGTTGAAGGAATCGCTGACGGCCAGCGTCAGCATTTCCAGCGCCGGCGCGCCGTGCTGCCGGTCGCCCGCCATCAGGCGGTCGAGCAGCGTCTGGTTCAGCGTCAGCCCGCTGGACAGGCCGCCGCGCGCGGCCGCGTCGGCCAGCGCCTGCTCGCTGCCGGCATTGACGCTGCCGACCGCCAGCGTCAGGTAGCGCGCGCCGTAGCGGGCGGCGTTGTCCAGTTCGAAGGCCTTGTTGGTGGCGAAGGCGATCGTGCCTTCCGAATAGAGCTGCGCCTCGCCCGCGCAGGTGGCGGGACCGCAGGCGCCGATGCGGATGGCGCCCGCGCCGACGGGCGGCTGGTCGGCATCGGGCGGCAGCAGGTTGATCCAGCCGTTGGACACCGCCACCACGCTGGCGGGGCCGGGCCTGTAGGTGAAGCCGGTCGACGAGTCGAAGCCCGGCGCGCCGCGTCCCACGGTGTTGATGGATGCGCCGCGTTCGATGACGATGCTGCCCGAGGGCACGCCGGCGACCAGGAAGACCTCGGCGCCCGTCAGCTGGGCGCCCGCGCGCAGCGCGATGCTCTGGAAGTGGGTGGTGCCGTAGCCGAAATAGACAATGTTGCCGATGTTCCGGTAGTCCACGGCCGGCGTGGCGCCCACCATCAGGCGCGGCGCGCCCAGGCGGTTGAGCTGGGCCGAGTCCAGCGAGAGGCCGTTGAATCCGGCGCTGCGGCCGGCGCCGGGCGCGGTGATTTCCAACGCGTCCTGCCAGCTGTTCATGGAAGCGACCGCGAGCGTGCCGCTGTTGCCGCCGCGAGCGGCCGAGAAATCGGCCCGGCCGGCGAAGCTGAAGGACTCGCCCGGCGCGTCCTTGGCCAGTAGCAGGCGCAGCGTGCGGGCATCGGCCGGCGCCAGCGCGCGCGGCTGTCCACGGCGCGCCGCGTCGGCCGCCACGAAGGCGGCGTAGTCCATTTCGTTGTACTGCGAGTACTGGCGCAGCACCTGGCCCGAGCTGATCAGCAACTGGCGCGGCACGGCGTCGGCGATGCCGGCCGAGGCATTGCCCAGGCGGCCGGCGATGGACCAGGAGCCATTGCGCAGCCGCAGCGCGCCGGCGGCATCCAGGCCGGGCGTCGCGCCGTTGATCTCGACGCGGAAGGCGCCGGGCATCAGGGCGTAGGTGGACGGCATCAGCGTGTAGGTGCCGGCCGGCAATCCGGGAACGCCGGCGCCGATGGTGACCTGCTGGCCGATCTGCGGCTGGCTCTGGCCCGCGTCCGGCGCGGTCGGCGCGGCCATGGGCTGGGCGCCCGGCACCAGCGCGTAGACGGGATTGGTGGACAGGCCGGGCAGGGTGAAGCCGCCTTGCGGATTGGTCTGCGCCAGCGGATTGAAGCGCGCGTCGGTGGAGCCGCCGCGGCCCGAGATGAAACCCGCGCCCAGCAGCTGCCCGCCGCCGGACAGGTCCACCAGCGCGTTGTCGCCGACCTGCACGGTCTGGCCGGCGAGCTGCAGGCCCACGGACAGGCTGCCATGGTATTCCCCGCCGCCCTGGCCGGTCAGGCGCACGTCCTGCCCCAGCCATTGATAGCCGACGCCGTCGACGGTGCCGCCGTAGGGCATCGTCAGGCCGCGTCCGCTGACGGAGGTGACGCTGCCGGGCAGCAGCGTCACGCGCGAGGTGAGGCCGTTGGTGCTCGCCTCGCCGATCTCCAGCAGGCCGAGCGGCGCGCGCAGCACGCCGCCCTGTTCGATGATGTCGGCCGCGAGCCGCAACGTGCCGAAGGCGCTGTAGGGCATGTCCGGCAACTGATCGGCGGCGCGCCGGATCACGAGGCGGCTGCCGGCCTCGAAACCCGGTTGGCCGTCGCGCTTGCCGCCCACGCCCGCCGCCACGCGCACGACGGCGCCGGTCTCGGGATAGATCTGGGCGGCAGTCAGCGTCAGGTCGCCGGGCGTGGCGAACTGCGTGGTGAGGACGGCGCTCGAGTCCCGGTTCAGCGCGCCCAGGCCGCCCAGGATGCGGATGTCGCCACGGCTGACCAGTTCGGCCATGGGGAAGCCCAGGCCGGTGTAGCGCGTCGGTCCCGAGGCCGGATGCGTGATGGCCAGGGGGCCGAGCGTGACGTTGTCGCGCAGGTCGATCAGGCCGGCTTCGGCGCGCAGCACGGATGCACTGACGCGATTGCTGGTGATTGGCGCCGGCAGCGGCCGCTGGTAGCCCTCGCGGCTATTGCCGTCGGTGGCGCCGGCCAGCATGATGTAGGGCGCGGCCAGCCGAACGCGCGCCGTCGGCGCGGCATCGGGCGTCATGGCGAGGGTCCGGCTGAACAGGCGCAGGCTCTGGCCCAGGTTCAGCGTGACGTCGCCGGCGAAGCTGAGCAGGCCATTGGACAGCAGGTCCAGCGCGCCGAAGCCGCCTTGCTCCAGCTGGTCGGCGCCCAGCGTGGCGTGGCCATAGGCCAGCTTGTCGGCGGCCGTGGCGGGATTGTCCAGCGCGGCAGGCAAGCCCGCCGTCGCCTTGTCCGACAGCACGAAGTCGCGCGGCGCCTTGACCCGGTCCTGGATCGCGCTGCTCTTGTATTCCGGCGTGTCCAGCCCCAGCGCCAGGCGGCCGCCGGCCGCGCCGGCGCCGCCCGAACGCGCGATCATCTGTCCGTCCAGGTACAGGCCGTTGGCCGAGCTGATGGCGATCAGCCCGCCGGCGCTGGCGGCGGCCACCGGCGCGCCGTTGGCCAGCAGGCTGGCGGAGGCGCCGGATGCGTCCAGCCGGCTGCCCGGCCGCAGCACGATGAACAGGTCCGGCGCGGCCACGTTGCCCTTGGCGACGTTGACCACGCCGCCCAGCGTGATGCTGCCGCCATCCTGCAGCAGGCCGTAGGACTGGCCCTTGAGGTTGACCGCCGTGGCCCACGTCCAGCACGGCGTGTTCGCCGACCCAGAGCGAGCGGCCGGAGCCGGTCGCCATCATCTCGTCCATGGTCGTGTCGCGCAGCGCGGTCACCGCGATGCGGCCCGACCAGGCCTGCAGCGTGCCGTTCAGCGTGATCTGGCCGATGCCGGCCAGGTTGATGCGCTGGCCCGGGTCGACCGCCACCAGCGAACCTTCCGCCAGCGTCAGGCCGACGCGGGACAGCTCGTTCTGCGCGGTCTGCAGCGTGCCGCTCTGCAGGGTCAGGCTGGCGCCCTTGCGCTGCGTCAGCACGCTCTTGACCGCGTCTTCCTGGTAGAGCGGCGGCGTCCAGGCCTGCAGGGCCCGCGTCTTGTCCGTCGCGGCGGCGGCGTCCGGCGCCAGGCGCAGCAGCGGCATCGAGACGCGCAGCTGCGCGCCTTCGACGACTTCCAGGCCGCGCGTGCCGATCAGTTCGTATTGCGAGAAGCCCTGCGCGAAGTCGCTGTCCGCCAGCACCGACACGCCGGCGGGCGAGGCCTGGCCGCGCTGCTCGGCGCGCACCACGCGGATCTGGTTGGCCTGCAGGGTCAGCTTGCCGCCGCCGTCCACGCCGCGCGCGGCCAGCGCGCCGTCCAGCGCCAGTACGCCGGGCGACCCCGCCGATCCGGCCTCCAGCAGCAGATCGCCGCCCCGGCCGGCCAGGGCCTTGCCGCCGCTCTGGATGGCGGCCCCGCCGCTCACGTCCACCAGGCTGCCCTGGCCGAGCGCGATGCTGCCGGTGCTGCGCAGCGCCACCTGTCCGCCGTTGCGGCGCGCCAGGCCGGGCGAGGCGGCGGGATCGAGCGCGGCATTGGTCCACAGGCCGCTGACATCGAGCGTGGCGCCCGCCGCCAGCGTGACGCCGGCGGGCTTGCCGGTCGCGGGCCGGACGAGGACGTCCTCGATCGCGCCACGGTCGTTGACCTGCCTGAGCACGTTGCCGGCCTGGATGCGGCCGCCCTGTGCGGCGATGCCGGCCTGGATGTCGACCTGCGGCGCGTACAGCAGCACGCCGGTGCCGGGGGCGAACCCCAGCGCCTGTTCGACGGCGATCCTTTCCTTGGCGGCCACGGTCAGCTGACCCGGATTGACCGCGTTCAGCCAGGCGGCGTCCAGGCGTATCTCGCCGTCGGCGGCCGGACCGCCGCCGATGGATACCTTGCCGGCCAGCGCGGCCAGGGCCCAGTTCACCTGGCCGCTGTCGGCGTCGTAGCGCGGCAGATAGCTGCCGACGATCAGGCGGCCGCGGCGCGCCACGGTCGTCTGCGACTGCAGATAGCCGTCCATGTCCCATTGCGGCGCGTCGGTCTGGCGCGGGCCCTGGTAGACCTCGCCGGTGACGCCGCCTTCCAGCCGGGCCTGCCCGGTCGAGACGATCAGGGCGCCGGCGTCGCGGCCGACGGTGTAGCCGTTCTCGAACCGCGTCCGGGGGCCGATCAAGGGGTTGTAGAAGACCCGCGTGGCCTTGTCGCCCCAGCGCTGGTGCACCTGCTCGAAGCCCTTGTACAGGCCGGTGTAGAGCAGGTCGCCGGGCGCGCGCGACACGTCGTAGAGGCGGCCGTCGGCGCCGCGCAGCCAGCTCTGGCGGATGTACCCGTCCTGCACGTCCAGCGTGCCGCCGGACAGGTTGATGTCCGAGCCGGCGTGGGTGACCAGCGCGCCGCCGGTGAAGGTGGCGGTGCCGCCCTGGGCCAGCCATTCGCTTGCCGTGCGCCCGCTGGTGGCCAGGTAGCCGCCCACTTCCAGCAGGCCGCCGCCGGTGTACCAGCGCTCGCCGGCATAGCCGTTGGCGCCGCCCGGCACCTTGACCAGCGTGCGCCGGTCGATCCAGATCTCGCTGTTGTTCAGCAGCTTGCTGTCCCGGTTGACCGGCGCGTCGCGCTGTTCATTGCCCTGGACGTCGATCTTCAGATTGTTCGATTCCATGGCCAGGCGCACGCCGATGGCGCCCGCCACGTCCAGCCGCGCGCCGGCGTCGAGCAGGGTCTGCCTGCGCGCCGACACGGCGATCTGGCCGCCGGTGGCCAGCGTGGTCGAGCCGTCCAGGAACGAGGCCAGGTTGCCGCTCACCACTTCGATGCGCGGCAGGTCCGGGCGGTCGGCCACCGTGCTCAGGTTGTCGAAGACGCCGGCCGTGTTGTTGTTGGCGAGGCCGTCCAGCGTCTTGAGCGCGGCGGTGCGCTGGCCCTCCAGGCCGGTCACGGCGGATGGCTCCAGCAGCACGGCGGTGACGCTGCCCGCGCCCAGCGTCACGCTGCCGCTGGCGTCGCTGGCGCGGTTCAGCAGGTGGATGGCGCCGCGCGCGCCGATGTCGGTGCTGGCGACCAGCACGCCGTCCTGCCGGATCTGATGGCCGGTCAGCGTGATGTCGCCGGTGGTGGCGCTGATCAGGCCGCTGTTGCGCACCAGGCCCGCCGTGCTGGCGGGCTTGAGCGTGGCGCTGACTTCATTGCCGGCCGTGGTGGACTTGAGGTTGCCGTCGGTGCCGTAGCCCTTGCGGATGTAGAAGTCGTCGCCGGCCGCCAGCGCGGTCTGGCCGCCAGGCGTGGCGATGGCGCCGGCGTTGTGGACCTCGCGGCCCAGCAGCAGCACGTAGCCGCCGCCCTTGGTCGCGGTGGTGGACGCGGCGGTGTCGATGCGCGCGCCTGCCTGCACCTGTATCTGCCCCAGCGCGTCCTTGAAGGTGGGCTGCGTGCCGTTGGCATCGGTATAGATGCCCTTGTCGCGGAACTGCTGGTCGGTGATGGTGGCGGCGGCGGCCACCAGGTTGCGCGCGTTGACCTGGCTGGTGCCGGTGAAGATCACGCCGTTCTGGTTGACCACCAGCACGGTGCCGTCGGCCTTGATCGCGCCGTGGATCTCGCTGGGTTTCGCGGACGCGCCGACCACGCGGTTCAGCGCCGCGTCGGACGCGTTCTGCTTGAATTGCAGCGTGGTGTTGCGGCCGACGTTGAAGCTGTCCCAGTTCAGGATGGCGCGCGACTGCGTCTGCTCGATGGTCACGACCTGGCGGCCATCGGCCGTGCTCTTCTGCGGCGCCTTGGCGCCTTCCCATTTGGCCTGCGCGCCCTCGGCCGCCCACAGGCCGCCCGGCGTCAGTCCGTCCGGCACGCCGGCGC
>NZ_JCBANH010000041.1:0-52039 GCF_059760925.1 Achromobacter sp. 1011791174 | reverse complement strand
GCCCGCCCGCGGCAAAGGTCGGGCGCCGCGGCGAGGCCGCCAGGAGCAGGACGCTCAACGCGCCGGCAACGAAATACGCCAGGGGAGCCCGGTTTCCCGTATCCGGGAGCAGCCCGCCCCAGGCCGGCGGCCCGATCACCTCGGCGCCGAGCAGCAGCCCCGACAGGGCCGCCGCGCCCGCCAGCGCATGGCCGGCTCCCAGGCATATCGAGCGGCGGTCCAGACGCCCGCCCACGTGGCGCACGGCGGCCGCGATGTTCACGTAGATCAGCAGGTAGCTTGCGGTGAGGAACAGCATGTCAGCGCGACGCCGTGCCGGGCGCCGCCCTGGCGCCGCCAAAGAAGGTACGTCTCACGACCGGCTTGCGCCGGCCCGCGCCCGCGCCATTGGCCGGAGGCGCCGCGTCGTCGGCCGGGTCCGGCCGTGCGATCAGCGCATGCAGCACCCGCAGCGAACGCGCGTACCGCGGCCTGGCGGCCACGCCGCTGCGGTAAGGCGTCGCCACGCAGCTGGCGGCCGCTCCCAGCCACCAGGCGGCCAGCAGCCGGGCGCACTCGTGGCCGTCCAGGCCCAGGCGCAGTTCGCCCGCCGCCTCGGCCCGCCGCAGCAGCCCGCGCAGCAGGCGGAACTCGCGCAGTCCCAGGGCCAGCGTCTCGCGGCGTATGCCCGCGTAGTCATCCGCATAGTCATAGGCCCAGGCCAGGATGCCGAAGACGTTCCGGGCATGCGGGTCGCCCTGCAGCGCCTCCATCCAGCGCTGCGCGCACGCCAGCAGCGCGGGAACGACGGGTCCCGGCGCCAGCGCGAGACGCCGCAGGTCCTGCAGCAGCGGCAGGCGCCCCCGGGCCAGGACCGCTCTCAGCAGTTCGGCCTTGCCACGGAAGTGATAGCTCGCCGCGCCGCGCGACCAGCCGGCCTGCGCCGCGATCGACTCCACCGAGGCGTGGGCGCCGCCCCGCAGGCGGAAGCCGCTTTCGGCGGCATCGAGCACCGCATCGCGCGTCGCGCCGGCTTCGCCCTGCTTGCGTCTGGCCATGTGCGGCTCCCTTGTCTCAACGCCGAGTTGCGGCCTGCGCCACCACGTCGTCGTTCCCGCCGCGCCAGCCGCCGCCCAGGGCGCGGAACAGCGAGGCCAGCGCGGCCTGGCGTTCCGTGCGGACCTCGATCAGCGCGATCTGGTTGGCGAAGTCGCTGCGCTGCGCGTCCAGGTAGCGCAGATAGTTGTCCACGCCGCCGCGATAGCGCGCCTCGGACAGGGCCAGCGCCGCCTGGCTGCTGGCGGCCTGCGCGCGCTGCGCGTCTTCCTGCCGGCGCAGCGTGTCGGTGGCCGCCAGCGCGTCCATGACTTCGCGGAACGCGGTCTGGATGGACTGTTCGTACTCGGCCACCGCCATGTCCTTGCGCAGCTTGGCCAGGTCCAGATTCGCCAGATTGCGGCCGGCGTCGAAGATCGGCAGCGTGACCTGCGGCGCGAAGGACCAGGCGCGCTGGCCGCCCTTGAACAGATCCGACAGGTCCGAACTGGCGCTGCCGAACATGCCGGTCAGCGAAATGCGCGGGAAGAAGGCGGCGCGCGCGGCGCCGATGTCGGCGTTGCGTGCCTTCAGGCGATGCTCGGCGGCCAGGATGTCCGGCCGGTTGGCCAGCATCTCGGACGGCGTGCCCGCCGCCAGCTGCTGCACCAGCATGGGCGTGGCGCCCTCGTGCGGCGCCAGATACGGGCTCATGTCGCTGACGCCGGCCAGCAGCGTCAGCGCGTTGGTGGACTGGCGGAACTCGCGCTCCATGCGCGCCAGGTCGGCGCGGGCCTGCTCGGTCAGTCCCCTGGCCTGTTCCAGGTCCAGCGCGCTGCCGATGCCTTCGGCGCGGCGCCGCTCGATCAGCTGCAGCGACTGCTCGCGCGAGGCCAGCGTCCGTTCGGTGTGCAGGCCGCGCTCCCTGGCGCTTTCACGCGCGAGGTAGGCATCGATCACTTCCGCGATCAGGCTGATGCGGGCGCTGCGCGCGCCGCTCTCGGTGGCCAGATACTCTTCCAGCGCGGCTTCCGACAGGCTGCGCACGCGCCCGAACAGGTCCAGCTCGAAAGCGGTAACGCCCAGGCCGGCGCGCCACTCGCTCTGCACGCCCGCCCTGCCGCTCGGGTTCAGATCGACGGGATTGTGCTGGCGCGTGCCGCTGGCCTGCGCGCCGATGGTCGGCAGCCGGTCGGCGCGCTGCACGCGGTACATGGCGCGGGCCGCCTCGACGTTGAGCAGCGTCTTGCGCAGGTCCCGGTTGTTGGCCAGCGCCGTCTCGATCAGCCCGCGCAGCGACGGGTCGGTCACGAAGTCGCGCCATTCCAGCGAGGCGGCCGACGGGCCGGCATCGGACGCGGCGGCCGCCTGGCCGTCCACGCTCCATTGCTGCGCGATGGGCGCGGCCGGGCGTTCGTAGGTGGGCGCCATGGCGCAGCCCGACAGCGCGGCCAGGACCGCCGCCGCCGCGACCAGCGGCTTGAAACGCCGATAAAGATCTTGCAGGGAATTCATCGTTCACTTTCCTTGATTCGTCGTGGGGTGGCCCGCCGTGGCCGGCGCCTCGCGGCGCGCGGTCAGCGCATACCCGCCGGCGCACAGCGCCGCCAGGCCCAGCGCGCTAAGCGCGGCGGCCATCGCGAAGCCGCCGGCGTCGCTGGCGTTCAACATGGAGAAGACGCTCATGAACTTCATGCCTTGCCCTCCGTGGCCGCGACCGCGTCCGCCTTGGACTTGCGGCCCTTGGCCAGCGACAGCGTCCAGACGAAGAACACCGGCACGAACAGCACGCCCAGGAAGGTGGCGCTGAGCATGCCGCCCAGCACGCCGGTGCCGATGGCGCGCTGGCTGGTGGCGCCGGCGCCGGTGGCGATGACCAGCGGCACCACGCCCAGGATGAAGGCGACCGAGGTCATCACGATGGGGCGGAAGCGCAGGCGCGCGGCCTCGATCGCGGCTTCCTTCAGCGAACGGCCCTGCTCGTGCAGATCCTTGGCGAACTCGATGATCAGGATCGCGTTCTTGGCGGCCAGGCCGATGATGGTGACCAGGCCCACCTTGAAGTACACGTCGTTGGGCATGCCGGCCACGATCACCGCCGCCACCGCGCCCAGCGCGCCCACCGGCACGATCAGCAGCACGGACGCGGGAATCTTCCAGCTTTCGTACAGCGCGACCAGCACCAGGAACACCACCAGCAGCGCCAGCGCCAGCAGCATGGGCGCCTGCGAGCCCGTGGCCTTTTCCTGGAACGACAGGCCGGTCCATTCGTAGCCGATGCCCGGGGGCAGTTCGCCGATCAGGCGCTCGACTTCCTTCATCGCCACGCCCGTGCTGCCACCGGCCGCCGCATCGCCGATCAGCTTGATGCTGGGGTAGCCGTTGTAGCGGATCAGCTGGATCGGCGCGTGCTTCCAGCCGATTTCACTGAAGGACTCCATCGGCACCAGTTCGCCGGCACGGTTGCGCACGTTGAGCTTGGCCACCGATTCCGGCGTGGTGCGGCTTTCAGGCTGGGCCTGCACGATCACGCGCTGCATGCGGCCCTTGTTGGGGAACTCGTTGATCAGCGCCGAGCCGAAGGCGGTGGACAGCGCCGAGTTGATGGCGTCGAACGGCACGCCCAGGGCCTCGGCCTTGTTGCGGTCGATGCGCAGGTCCAGCGCCGGCGCGTCGGACAGGCCCTCGACCATCATGTACGAGAAGATCTGCGGGTTCTCGAACACCTTCTTGATCAGGGTTTCGGTGGCCGACAGCAGGGCCTCGCGGCCCAGGCCGGCGCGGTCCTGCAGGCGCAGCGCGAAGCCCGAGGAGTTGCCCATGCCTTCGACCGAGGGCGGCACCACCGAGAACAGCGTGCCATCGGGAACCAGCGCCAGGTTCTGGTTGGCCTGGTCGGCCTCGGCCATGGCCGATTCATTCTTGTCGCGCTTGGCCCAGTCCTTGAACATCACGAAGCCCAGGCCGGCGTTCTGGCCCTGGCCGGAGAAGCTGAAGCCCTGCACCGTCAGCACATCCGAAACGGCCGGGCGCGTGCCCAGGTACTGCTCCAGGTGCTGGGTCGTTTCCAGCGTGCGCGACAGCGTGGCGCCCGGCGGCAGCTGCACGTCGGTGTTCATGTAGCCCTGGTCCTCGGTCGGCAGGAAGGCCGACGGCAGGCTCGTGTAGACATAGCCCAGCCCGCCCACCAGCGCGGCGTACAGCAGCATCATGCGGCCGGTGCGTGCGAGCAGGCGCGCGTTGGTGGCCGAATAGCGGTCGGTCATGCGGGCGAACACGCGGTTGAACCAGCCGAAGAAGCCCTTCTTCTCGTGATGACCCTTTTCAATGGGCTTGAGCAGCAGGATGCTGAGCGCCGGCGTCAGGGTCAGCGCCAGGAAGCCCGAGAACAGGATGGACACGGCCAGCGACACCGAGAACTGGCGGTAGATCACGCCCACCGAGCCGGTCATGAAGGCCAGCGGCAGGAACACGGCGGCCAGCACCAGCGTGATGCCGACGATGGCGCCGCTGATCTGGCCCATGGCCTTGATGGTGGCGTCCTTCGGCGACAGGCCTTCCTCGGCCATGATGCGCTCGACGTTCTCGACCACCACGATGGCGTCGTCCACCAGGATGCCGATCGCCAGCACCATGCCGAACATGGTCATCATGTTGACGGAGAAGCCCAACGGCAGCATCACCGCCAGCGTGCCCAACAGGCAGATCGGCACCACGATGGTGGGAATCAGCGTATAGCGCAGGTTCTGCAGGAACAGCAGCATCACCAGGAACACCAGGACGACGGCCTCGGCCAGCGTCATCAGCACCTTGGAGATGGCCACCTTCACGAAGATGGAGGTGTCGAACGGCACGCTGTACGACACGTCGCTGGGAAAATTCTTCGACAGCTCGGCCAGGCGGGTCTTGATGCCCTGGGCGGTTTCCAGCGCGTTGGCGCCGGGCGCCAGCTGCACGCCCATGGCGGCGGCCGGCTGGCCGTTCAGGCGGCTGGACATGCGGTAGTCCTGGCGTCCCATCTCGACGCGGGCGACGTCGCCCAGGCGCACGGTGGAGCCGTCCGGATTGGCGCGCAGCACGATGGCCTCGAATTCCGGAATGCTGCTGAGCTGGCCCTCGACCATGATGCTCGCGGTGATTTCCTGCTCGGACGGGCTGGGCTGCTCGCCGGTGGAGCCGCCGGAAACCTGCATGTTCTGCGCGGCGATGGCCTTGTTGACCTCGTCGACCGACAGGCCGTAACCGACCAGCTTGGCCGGATCGATCCAGATGCGCAACGCGCGCTCGGCCGCGAACATCTGCACCCGGCCCACGCCCGGCACGCGCCGGATTTCATTGTTGATGTTGCGGGCCGCGTAGTCGGCCAGGCCGACCTGGTCCTTGCCCGCGTCCTTGTACGTCAGCGCGTAGATCAGCAGGAAGCTGGAGCTGGCCTGTTCCAGTTGCAGACCCTGCTGGACCACGGCCTGCGGCAGGCGCGATTCCACCCGCTTGATGCGGTTCTGCACATCCACCTGCGCCAGGTCGGGGTTGGTGCCCGGCTCGAAGGTGACGGTGGTTTCGGCGACGCCGGCGCTGTTGCTCTGCGACTCGTAGTAGAGCAGGCCCTTGGCGCCGTTCAGTTCTTCCTCGATGAGGCTGATGACGGTGTTGTTGATGACCTCGGCGGACGCGCCCGGATAGGTCGCCTTGATGATGACCTGGGGCGGCGCGACGCTGGGGTACTGCGCCACCGGCAGCGAGGAAATGGCGAGCAGGCCCGCCAGGGCGATGAAGATCGCGATCACCAACGCGAAGTTGGGCCGCTTGATGAAGAAATTCGGCATGATGGAATCCGTCTGGGCTCAGGGCTGCCGCGGCGCGGGATGCGGGGCGGCGCGCGGGGCGGTCGCGCTCATTGCGCGGCTTGCTGGGCGGGCGCCTGGGCGCCGGCCGCTTGCACGCGCAGCGGCGTGCCGGGCGGGATCTTGGCGGCGCCGTCGACGATGACCTGGTCGCCCGCGGCCAGTCCCTGCGTGATCTGCCATTCCGATCCCTGCATGGCGCCGGTCTGCACCGGACGCTCCTGCGCCTTGCCGTCGGCCGCGACCAGCACCTTGGCCTGTCCGTCGGCGCCGCGCATGACGGCGCGCTGCGGCACGAAGATGGCGTTGCTCTGCACGCCCTGCTCGGCGCTGACGCGCACGTACATGCCCGGCAGCAGCAGTCCGTCGGGATTGCTGAACTGGCCGCGCAGCATCACCTGGCCCGTGCCCGGATCCACCGAAACGTCGGAGAACAGCAGCTTGCCCTTGGCCGTGTAGCCGGTGCCGTCGACGCGCACGCTGACCGCCGGCTCGGCCTGCGCCCCGGCCGCCGCCTCGCGCAGCTTGAGCAGCGCGTTGACGGGCTGGCGGAAGTCGGCATAGACCGGATCGAGCTGCTGGATCAGCGCCATGGGCGTGGATTCGCCCTGGCCCACCAGACTGCCCTCGGTCACCAGGCCCCGGCCGATGCGGCCCGAGATCGGCGCGCGCACGCTGGCATAGCCCAGATCGAGCTGGGCGGTCTTGACGTCGGCCTGCGCCGACACCTGGTTGGCCTTGGCGGTCTGCAGGGCGGCGACGGCATCGTCGTATTCCTGACGGCTGACGGCCGCGATCTTCACCAGCGGCTGGTAGCGGTCGGCCAGCGCCTGGGCCTGGCGGACCTGGGCCTGGGCCCGCGCCAGCGCGCCCTGCGCCCGGGCCAGCGCGGCTTCGAACGGGGCCGGCTCGATCGTGAACAGCAGGTCGCCTTCCTTGACGGTCGCGCCTTCCTCGAAGTGGCGCTTCTGGACGATGCCCGCCACCCGGGCGCGCACCTCGGCCACGCGCACCGGCGAGATCCGGCCCGGCAGGTCGGCCAGGATGGCCTGGGATCGCGGCGCGACGACGAGCGGGGCCACGTCGATGGTCTGGTCTTGCGCCGCCTGGGGGTCCTGGCCGCCGCATCCGGCGAGCAAGGCGGTCAGGCTTAGGGCCGCTGCACTGGCTCTGAACTGGGTCATGTTGTCCTCTGGCATTCCGATGCCGCCCCGAGAGTGAGGCGATTCAGGACCGTATGATATTGATCAGAACAAAATAAGTCAACTTAGATTCAAATTAATTTTTGTGAACTCATTTAATTCGTATTAGACTGGCAACCATCGATTTTTACAGTTAGCTGAATCCAGTCAGATCATTAGGATCTGACCCTGTTTTTTATCCGGAGAAATCCATGTCCGACCCCCTAGACGACAAGCTGGCGCGCGCGCTGGCGCTGTCGATCGCGCAGCAACCCAGGGCCAGCCTGCAACAGCTGGCGCGCGCCGCCGGGATCAGCAAGGCCACGCTGTACCGCATCTCCCCCACCCGCGAAGGCGTCATCGAGCTGTTGATGACCCGGGCCATCCAGCACCTGCAGGACGCGCCGGCCCGCGCCGACCTGCACACGCCGCCCTATCCGGACGCGCTGCAACGGCTGACCGACGTGGTCGTGCAAGGCCGCGAGTACTACGTGTTCTGGAATCACGCCGAATGGGTGCGCATGATCGACGCCAGGACCGAAACGGCCGACCTGCCCCTGCCCTCGTTCTACGGACAGACGCTGGAAACCTTCTTCCTGAACGGCCAGAAGGCCGGCGCCTTCCGGATCGATGTGCCGGCCCTGTGGCTGGTGCGGGCCTACGATTACCTGCTGTACGCGGCGATGGACGCGGTGCAGCGCGGCGAGATCGCGCCGCTGGGCATGGGCGCCATGGTGCAGAAACTGTTCCTGGAAGGGGCCACGGACGTCCGCGGCTGACGCGCATGGTGGAGCGTTCATGACGGTCCGGTTGCAGACCGGGCCGCGCTCCACATTCCTTCCACAATTCCTCGACAGTCGAGCAACCTTGGGCGCGCACACTCGCTCCGCGACTTTTACGGAGATCCGCGTCCATGTCCATCGATACCGCCAGCCTGCTGGCAGATGAAGCCCGCTATTGTTCGTTCGGCGATACGGTGCATTACGTCAATCCGCCCAAGATTTTCACGGGCTGCGAAGGCAGCTACATGTACGACGACGCCGGCACCGCGTATCTGGACCTGCAGATGTGGTACTCGGCCGTGAACTTCGGCTACAAGAACAAGCGCCTCGAACAGAAGATGATCGAGCAGCTGCAGTCCTTGCCGCAGGTCGCCAGCCAGTACCTGCACCCGACCAAGATCGAGCTGGCCAAGTTCATCGCGCAAGATGCGGAAAAGAAGTGGGGCCACACGGGCCGCGTGCACTTCAACGTGGGCGGCGCCCAGGCCATCGAGGATTCGCTCAAGGTCGTGCGCAACGCCAGCGGCGGCAAGAGCCTGATGTTCGCCTTCGAGGGCGGCTACCACGGCCGCACGCTGGGCGCCTCCAGCATCACCTCCAGCTACCGCTATCGCCGCCGCTACGGCCACTTCGGCGACCGCGCGCAGTTCATCCCCTTCCCCTACCCGTTCCGCCGCCCCAAGGGCATGACGGCCGAGGAATACTCGGATTCCATCGTCAAGGAATTCGCGCGCAAGTTCGAGAACGAGTACCACGCCATCTGGGACCCCAAGACCAACCAGTGCGAGTACGCGGCCTTCTACGTCGAGCCCATCCAGGGCACGGGCGGCTACGTCGTGCCGCCGCCGAATTTCTTCAAGGGCCTGAAGAAGGTGCTGGACGATCACGGCGTGCTGCTGGTGGTCGATGAGATCCAGATGGGCTTCTGGCGCACCGGCACGCTGTGGTCGGTCGAGAACTTCGGCGTCAAGCCGGACGTGCTGGTCTTCGCCAAGGCGCTGACCAACGGCCTGAACGCGCTGTCGGGCCTGTGGGCGCGCGAAGAACTGATCAACCCGACCCTGTTCCCGCCGGGCTCCACGCACTCCACCTTCGCCTCCAACCCGCTGGGCACCGCCCTGGGCCTGGAAGTCATGAAGATGACGCACGAGATGGACTTCGGCCGCCAGGTGCGCGAGTCGGGCGCCTACTTCCTGGAAGGCCTGCGCGACCTGCAGAAGCGTCACCGCGAAATCGGCGACGTCGACGGCCTGGGCCTGGCGCTGCGCGCCGAGATCTGCACCGAGGACGGCTTCACGCCCAACAAGGCGCTGCTGGACAAGATGGTCGACATCGGCCTGGCCGGCGACCTGGACTTCCAGGGCGGCAAGCGCGGCCTGGTGCTGGACGTGGGCGGCTACTACAAGAACGTGATCACGTTCGCGCCGTCGCTCATGATCAGCCGTTCGGAAATCGACGAGGCCATGGCCCTGCTCGACCAGCTGATCTCGCGGGCCAAGCGGGCCTGATGCCGGGGCAGTCACTGCGCAACGCACTCGAGCCGGCTGCCCTGCTCGAGTGCTTCCTGGCGCATCCCCCGGAAGGCTTCAAGATCATCGAAGGCCTGCCGCTGCCGGCCTTCGCCGCGCCGTTCGATCTGCTGACGACGGCCGACGACGACTTCAAGACGCGTATCCGCGGCCTGCCGGGCCACGGCTGGTGGTCGCGCTGGCTCACGCTGCGCGCCGCCTTCATCGGCACCACGGTCAGCGAGTACGCCTTGCTGCCGGCCGCCGCCGATCCCGATGCGCTGGCGCGGACGCTGCGCCAGGGGCCGGGCAGGCAATACGCCCTGACCATCTTCAAGGATCTGCCGCTGCGCTCGCCGCTGCTGTCCGAGGCCGACAACGCGCTGGCCGACCAGGTCGTCCAGGCCTGCACGGAGCAGGGCTTCGTGGTGCTGGACGGCCAGGCGCTGGCCTACGTGCCCATCGACTTCGCCGACGGCGACGCGTATCTGGACCGCCTGCCCAAGGACGCGCGCCGCTACCTGAAGCGCAAGCTGCGCAGCCGCGAGCAGATCGCGGTGCGGCGCGTGCCCACGGGCGAGGCCTACGCCGACGATGCCCGCGTGGACGCGTACTATGCGCTGTACGAGCAGGTCTACGCCCAGAGCGAAATCCATTTCGACCGCCTGACGCGGCCCTACTTCGCGGCGCTGCTGCGCGACGGCGGCAGCGGCGGCATCGTGTTCGAATACCGGCATGCCGAGACTGGCCAGATGCTGGGCTGGAACCTCTGCTTCGACGACGGCGAACGGCTGACCGACAAGTACATCGGTCTCTCGTATCCGGCCTCACGCGAGATGAACCTGTATTTCGTGAGCTGGATGGTCAACCTGGAATACGCGCTGGAACGCGGGCTGCGGCACTACATCGCCGGCTGGACCGATCCCGGGGTCAAGGCGCTGCTGGGCGCCCGCTTCACCGCCACGCGCCACGTGGTCTATGTGCGCAATCCGCTGCTGCGGGCCGTGGCCCGGCGTTTTTCCAGCCGCTTCACCACGGACAGCCAATGGATCACCAAGTAGAACAATCCGCCCTGCGCCACCCGCCCGTCGTGCTGGACACCGACAGTTCCGTCGGCGCCCTGCCCGGCGAGATCCGGCTGGCGCTGAACGACGACTGGCGCGAGGCGATCCGCTTCGGCTGCCGCCAGGACGTGCTGCGATCCTGCATGCGCAACCTGACCAGCCGCATGCCGGCCCCCGCCGACCACGGCACCGTCTTCATGGGCAGCGGCGACTTCCATCACCTGAGCTGGCCGCTGATCGAGCGCTGCGCGGCGGGGCGCGCCCCCGCCAGCCTGCGCGTGGTGGTGCTGGACAACCATCCCGACAACATGCGCTTTCCCTGGGGCGTGCATTGCGGCTCCTGGGTGCGCCGCGTCGCGCGGCTGCCGCAGGTGGCGCACGTGCACGTCATCGGCATCACTTCCGGCGACCTGGGCGCCGCGCATGCCTGGGAACACAACCTGGGCTCCGTCTGGAGCGGCAAGGTCACGTACTGGAGCACCGGCGTCGATACGCGCTGGTCGCGCTGGCTGGGCCTGGGGCCGCGCTTTCGCAGCTTCCCCGACCGCGCGACGCTGGTGGAGGCGGCCCGCCAGGAGCTGGCGGCCAGGCCGATGGATACCTATTTCAGCATCGACAAGGATGCGTTCTCGGCCGACGAGGTGCGCACCAACTGGGACCAGGGCGTGCTGCTGCGCGCCGACCTGAAGACGCTGGCGCAGGCCTTGCATGGCCAGATCGTCGGCAGCGATGTCACCGGCGATGTCTCGGTCTGGCACTACCGGACCGCGTGGAAGCGCTGGCTCAGCGCCGCCGACGGCCAGGACACCGCGCACCAGGACAGGGAACTGCCGCAATGGCAGGCGCGCCAGAACGCGTTCAACTGGCAGATCGTCGAATTGCTGGACGCGGCGCGCGCGCGCTGAAACGGTCTTGTGTCCGCGCCCGCCATGGGGCGGCGCGGCGCCCGCGGGCCGGACCGCCCGGCCGGGCAAGCGGCGGCGGGCCATGCCCGCCGCGCGCGACCGTCAGGCGCCGTGTTGCGCCGGCTGCCCCGCATGCTCGATCTTCGGCACCGTCGAGGACTCGCTGACCGCCAGGCAGCAGATGCCGCCCAGGATGAGCACCGTGCCGAGGATCTGCGGCCAGCCGATGGGCTCGCCGAACCATACCGCCGAAATCACCAGCACCGCGACGATCTCCAGATACGAGGCGGCGAAGGCCGGCCCGATGGGCGCGTGCTTGAGCAGCACCATCCACGTGAAGAATGCACCCAGGTAGCCGATGAAGGCGCCGTAGATCCAGGGCTGGCCGAACACGCGCAGCAGCCACGCCGGCGAGAATTCCAGCGGCAGCGCATGCTCGCCCGCCACCTTGAAGCTGATCTGCGCCAAGGTGTCGAACGCCATCAGCGCCAGGAAACCGATCAGATAGAAACGCCGCATTGCCTTACCCCTTCAATCCCACGATGCCCACGCCCAGCGACACCAGCAGGATGCCCAGCACCCGCAAGGGCGTGAGCCGCTCGCGGAAGAACACCCGGCCCAGCAGCATGACGACCACGATGCTGATCGATCCCAGCAGCACGCCGTCCGACAGCGGCACCAGGGAGATGAACGCCAGCCACAGGACGAATTCCAGCACGTAGCAGCCTATGCCCAGCCACAGCCAGGGCCGGCGCGCCATCCGGCGCCAGCGGCCCGCGCCCTCGCCCAGCTTCGGATCGACCGCGGCGGCCTTGAAGATCAGCTGGCCCACGCTGTCGAACAGCAGGTTCAGGATCCACAGCGTCACCACCAGCGGTGTCATTGCCTCATTCCACATCGGCGCCGCCCCCTGGCTTCGCGCCCTCGACCAGCTCGGTCACGAAGGCCGCCGCGCGAGCGATGACCACCCGACGCTCGCGGTCGATGGTGATCATGTGATAACTGTCGTCCAGCAGTTGCAGCGTGACGGGCGCGTTGACGGCCCGCCGCTGGATCTCGTAGGCGTTCGACACCGAGGCGATGTCGTCGTTGCGCGCGTGCATGACCAGGCAGGGCGCGCGCAGCGCCGGCATGTTGCGCAGCACCGAGCGCGCCAGCTTGTGCATTTCCACCACCGACCACCAGGGGTTGCCCGGCAGGCCCGAGGCGGCGCTGTCGCCGGCGTGCATCTGCGAAACCACGCGGGCGCGCAGCGCCTCGTCCTTGATGCCGTAGGGCGGCTGTTCCATGAACACGCTGCGCCGGCCGATGCCCAGCGCGCGCATGACGGGCAGCAGGCAGGCCAGCTTGGTATAGCGCGGCATGCTCCAGCCGTCGTGGCGGAACGCCGGCGACAGCGCCAGCACGCCGGCGATGTGCTCGGGACGCTCCTGCGCCAGGGCCAGCGCCAGCACGGCGCCCATCGACAGGCCGCCGACCACCACGCGGTCGACGCGGCGCGACAGCAGGTCCGCGCCGCGCCGCACGCTGGCCAGCCAGTCCAGCCAGCTGGTGCCGACCAGATCGTCCAGCGTGCCACAGTGACCGGCCAGCTTGACGGCGTACACGGTGTAGCCCTGCAGGTGCAGGCCACGCGCCAGCACCCGCATCTCGTTGGGCGTGCCGGTCAGGCCGTGGATCAGCAGGATGCCGGTGCGCGCGCGCTCGCCCTGCCCTTCGAGCAGGTACTCATCGGCCAGCATTTCCAGCGGCTCGGCGCGTTCGCGCGCTTCGCCCCGGAGGTATCCCGCGCCGGGCGGCGCCAGGACGGTGGCGGCCTTGTTCATGCCGTGGACTCCTCGTTCTGGCCGGACAGGATCAGGGGCAGGCGCGACAGCGCCTCGTCGAAGTCGACGAAGGCGGAATGCACGATGCCGTTGGCGCGGCAGTGATCCAGCAGCTTGGCCTTGGCCAGCACGTGCTCGGCCTTGCCCGAAACGCAGAAGTCCGAGCTGCCGTCGCCCACGTACAGCACGCGCTTGCCCGCGGCTTGCTGCCCGGCGAGCTGGCCGCACTTGCAGTTGGCGCTGGCGCAGTCCGGCCGCGACCAGGGCGTTTCCAGCTTCCAGCGGCGCGGCCCGGCCGGCAGCAGCCGGTTGGCCACGATGGGCAGATCGCCCATGCCCTCGCGCGCCAGGATGACCTGGATGGCGTAGTCCAGCCCGTCGCTGACCACCTGCACGCCGATGCCGAGCTGGCGGGCCTGGTCGACGAAGCGGACAAAGCCCGGATCGACATGGACCTGCTCCAGCGCCTCGCGCAGCTCGGCCACGCTCATGTCCAGCAGCGCCACCTGGCCGCTCATGCACTCGCGCGAACCGATCTCGCCGCGCTCCCAGGCGTCTTCCAGGTCTTCCCAGCCCGGCATGCCGTGACGCTGCAGCAGCGTGTCGGTCACGTCCTGCAGGCTGATGGTGCCGTCGAAATCGCACTGGATCGTCCATTCCGGAACGGTCGCCTTGCCACCGTTCCAGCGCACTTGCAGCTCGAAGTTGTCATTCATGGAAAGTCACTCTCACGTTTTGGCCGACGATCGCCTCTGCCGGGCCGTCGAATTCCAGGATGCACTCGACCACGCGCACAGGACCGCGCTGGGCGTCGTCCTGCAGGCGGCCGTTGCCGTAGATGGGGCTGATGCGCACCAGCTTGGCCGAAGGCAGAGCGGGCGCGGCCGCCGCCGAGTCCATGTCGGACGCCACCGTGGCGCGCATGCCCACGCGCACCGAGGCGACGTAGGCGGAATTGAGTTCGGCGCGCACGATCAGCGGGCGCGCGGGCAACAGCGTCAGGGCCGGGGCGCCCGCTTCCAGGCGTCCGCCCTGCCGGGCCGTCACGCCCACGATCACGCCGTCCTCCGGCGCGCGCAGCTCGAGCTGCTGCAATGCGACCTTGGCCTGTTCCAGGCGCTGCTGCGCGACCGCCGCCTCGGCCGTGGCCACCGCCACGTCGGACTGGGCGTCGCGCAGACGCTGCTGCGCGTCATCGGCCAGCTGGGGCTGCGCGGCCCCGGCGCGCACCGCCTGCGCATAACGCGCGGCGGCCTGCTTCAGCTCGGGCAGGCGGCCCTCGGCGGCCTGCTGCCGCGCGCGGGCCAGCTTCAGCTCGGAAGTGGCGACCGCGACGGCGGCCGAGGACACCTGGCTGGCCTGCGCCAGCAGCAGCTGGCCACGCTGCACGCGGTCGCCCTCGCGCACCGTCAGGCTGGCCACCGTGCCGGCCAGCGCCGGCGCCAGCGCCACCAGCCCGCCGTCGACTTCGATCTTGCCCCGGGCGACCGCCGCCGCGCGCTGGCCGTCCCGCGCCGGCTGCCGTTCCACCGTCTCCTTGGGATCGCTGCGCTCGGAACACGCGCTCAGCGTCAGGACCGCCACGATGAGGAGCGCGCGCCAACGCGCGCCCGACGAATGCTTCATGCTTTTGCTCCTAGTGAATCTGTGGCGATGCGCCGGTCGCTGCGTATGGCCCCGTCCTCCATGCCGACGACGCGGTCGGCATGCCGGACCAGGCGTGGATCATGGCTCACGCACAGGACCGTGGCCCCGTGGTTGCGGGCGAAGCGATGCAGGATGTCCACGACCCGTTGGCCGTTCTCCGCGTCCAGCGCGCTGGTGGGTTCGTCGGCGAACAGCAGCTCGGGCTCCTTGGCGATGGCGCGGGCGATCGCGACCCGCTGTTTCTCGCCGCCGGACAGCTGCGCCGGGCGCATGTGCGCCCGATGCGACAGGCCGACCTCGTCCAGCGCACGGCTCGCCAGCCGGGCGCTTTCCTGGTCGCGCATGCCCAGGTAGCCCAGCGGCAGCTGGACCTGTTCCAGCGCCGTGAGCGCCGGAAACAGGTTGAAGCCCTGGAACACGAAGCCCGTATGGTGCAGCCGGAAGCGCTCGAGGTCGCGGCGGCTCATGGCGCCCAGGTCCTGCCCCAGCGCATGGGCCTTGCCGTCATCCGGATGCTGCAGGCCGGACAGCAGCGACAGCAGCGTGCTCTTGCCACAGCCGGACGGACCGGAAATCAGCGTCAGCTCGCCCGGATACACGGCCAGCGACAGGCCTTGCAGCACCTGCACCTTCACCACGCCGGACAGGAAGGCCTTGCCCAGCCTGAAGGCTTCCAGGCTCGGCTCGACCGTGGCCTGGACTTCCGGGGACATCGAAAAATCACGTTTCATGACCGTCTCCATCAGCGCAGCAGCAGGGCCGGATCGGTGCGGATCAGGCCGCGCACCGCCATCACGCTGGACATCAGCGCCATCAGCGCCACCAGCGCCGCGCAGCCCAGGGCCGCCGTCAACGTCATGGCCACCGGCACGTGATAGAACACGGCCACCGCCAGCAACAGCGCGCTGGCCACGGCCGCCAGCACCATGCCCAGGCCGCCCACCAGGCAGGCCTGCTCGATCACGACGCGGGCCAGCGCGCCTCGGCTCGCGCCGAGCGCGTTCAGCGTGGCGTACTCGCGCGCCGACGCCGCCACCACGGCCGCGAAGGACTGGTTGGTGATCACCGCGCCGACCAGGCAGACGATCAGGGCCATGAACAGCACGGCCATGCCCGCGCCGGTATCCAGCAGCCAGTACTGCTGTGAGCGCTGCGCGAATTCCTGGGCCGTCCAGACCTGCAGCGGACCGAAGCTGGCGTCGCTTTGCGCCAGCCGCGCCTGCACCGCCGGCGCCCGCGAAGGATCGGCCAGCCGCGCCACGTAATAGGTGCTGCCCCGGCCGGCCTGCGGTCCGCCAATGACGCGCGCCGAATCCAGCGAGGCCAGCACGTTCACGCCGCCCAGGCCGCGCAGCCCCGCTATCGCGGCGACCACGCGCACCGGGTGCCCGTTGATCCAGGCCTTGCCGCCTTCCGCCACGCCCAGCGATTCCAGGTCCGCCGAATCGACGATCACCGCCCCCGGCTCGCGCAGGCGCTTGCGCAGGTCCGGCGGCAGCAGCTTCGAGAACAGCATGGCGTCGGGGCCGACGGCAATGCCGGACAGATAGATCGACACGCTGCCGGCGTCGACGCGCTCGGGCGTCCAGTCGCCATCGACCCACTGGTAGGGCTCGACCGCCACGACCTCGGGATCCATGCGCAGCCGCATTTCGGCGTCGGCGCTGACCGTGCGGCCGAAATTGACGCTTTGCGTGCCGGGATAGCCGGCCCAGAGATCGGCCGAGGACGCGTTCACGTATAGCGCGGAAGCGCCGAAAATGCCCAGCACCAGCGCCGCCTGCACCACCAGCATCAGGCCGGAGAAGCCGACCGCCAGCACCACGGGCACGAAGCGCCGCCATTCATAGACCAGGGTCTTGCGCGCCAGGGCGATCATGGACGCACCTGCCGCGGTTGTTGCGCCTGCTCTTGCGCCTGCTCTTGCGCCTGCTGTTGCGCCTGCTGTTGCGCCTGCTGTTCCGGCTGAGGCTGCGGCGCCAGCGGGGCGCCGCCCAGCGCCTTGTAGAGCGCGACGAAGGCCAGGGTCCGCGCGCCGCGCGCCAGCGCCACGTCGGACTGCGCCTCGAGCAGCGCGCGCCGGCCCTCCAGCCCGTCGTAGGGGCTGGACAGGCCAAGCGACGCCAGCTTGCGCTGCGAGCCGTTGCGCCGGTCCAGCACCCTCCGCGCCTCGTCCAGCGCGGCGATGCGCTCGCGTTCGCGAGCCAGCGCGGACAGCGATTCCTCGACTTCCGACACGCCGGACAACACCGCCTTGCGGTAGCCGGCCAGCGCCGCGGCGATGCCCTGCTCGCCGGCCTTGACCTGCGCCTGGCGGGCGCCCCAGTCCCAGAGCGGGATATCGATCGTGGGACCGCCGGCCGGAACGAAGTTGTTGTTCGAGCGGTGGTTCTGCGTCATGTTGTACGCGTACAGCACCGAACCACCCAGGCTCAGGCGCGGATACAGCGCCGAGCGCGCCATGCCCAGCCTTGCGGCGGCCCGAAGCACTTCGGCTTCGGCCTCGCGGATGTCCGGACGGGTGCGCAGCAGGTCGGCCGGCACTTCCCCCAGGGCGAAACCGGGCAGGCCCTGCGACGGCGCCACCGCGCTCCAGCCGGGATCCGGCGCGTCGCGGCCCAGCAGCAGCGCCAGCGCGCGCGCCGACCGGTCGGCCGCCAGGCGCATCGACGCCAGCGCGGCCAGGGTGCGCTGCCGGCGCACGCTGGCCGTGTCGGCGTCCTGCGGCGTGCCCAGGCGGGTATTCAGCCGCACCTGCGCCAGCCGCTCGGCCTCGCGGTCCAGCTCGGCCATCTGCGTCAGCAGCGCGATCTGACCGTTGGCCACGCCCAGGTCCAGATAGTTGCGCACCACGGCCGCGACCACCGACACGCGCAGGCCCTGCTCGCGGGCGGCGGCCAGGTCGGCATCCGCGCCGGCCTGCAGCCTGCTGCTCTCGGCCGCGCCGAACAGGCCCAGCTCCCAGACCATGTCGATGCTGGCGTGGAAATAGGAATCCTTGGCCTGGGCGTCCTGCACCGGGCGGGCGCCGACCCCGAAACCCGGCAGGTAGCGCGAGCGCCAGCGACCGGCGACCTCGCGCTCGCCCTGCAGCAGGCGCGCGGATTGTTCCAGGTCCAGGTTGCGCCGCAACGCTTCCTCGACCAGCGCGTTCAGTCGCGGATCGTCCAGCGCCGTCCACCAGGACCGCAGATCGACCGCGCGCGCGCCCTCGCCGGCCGCCTGGGACCAGGCGGCGGGTACCTGCGCCGGCAGCTCCGGCACGGGCACCGACATGCAGCCCGACAGGAGCGCGCTTGCCAGCAGCGCGGCGCAGCGGAGTTTGAACGATTCAGGACAGCGATGCATGGGTATCTATGGCGTAGCGGACGGCGGCAGCCGTCACGGTTGGCTGGATAACATTGCCAGCATGCCCCCGCGACGTTGCGGGGCCATGCAGGGTTTATGGAGAATTGATGGACGCGGCCGGGCGCATCACGCGAGGGACGCCTGCCTGCGCCCCGCGGACGCCTTCGCGTCCCGGCTGATCACGGGAAAGCAGACCTGGATCCGCATGCCGCCGCGCACCGAGCGATCCGCCAGCACCGACCCGCCCTGCTGGTCCACCAGCGCGTGCACGATCGACAGTCCCAGGCCCGAACCGCCATGCATGGCGCTGGGCTGGTGCGGAAAGCGTTCGAACGGACGGTCGCGCATGGACGCCGGCAGCCCCGGCCCCGCGTCGCTCACCGCCAGCACGGCCTGTCCGGCGTGTATGCGCACTTCCACGCCGATCCAGCGCCCGCTGGCCGCGTGGCGCAAGGCGTTTTCCACGAGGTTGGCGAAAATCTGGCGCAGCCGGTCCGGGTCGGCCATGATCAGCTTGCCCTGCGCGGAGGCGGGCAGCTGCGTGTCCACCTCGAAGCCCTTCTCGGCCAGCCTGGCCTCGAAGCTGGTCAGCGCGTCGCCGACCAGCGCCACCAGATCCACGGGCCGGGTCTGCAGCGACAGCCGGCCGACCGAAGCCAGCGACAGCGTGTGCAGGTCCGCGACCAGGCGGCCCAGGTGCAGGGACTGGTCCAGCAGGCCGCGCATTTCCTCGTCGCTGACCGGGATGACGCCGTCGCAGATCGCGTGCAGGCGGGCGCTGAGCACCGCGATGGGCGTGCGCAGCTCGTGCGAGATGGAGGCCAGCGTCACGCGCTGTTCCCGGTCCAGCGTTTCGAGCGAATCGATCATGTGATTGAAATCCCGCACCATTTCGGCCATTTCGCCGCGTGCCTTGCCCACATGGGCCCTTACCGTGAAATCCCCCAGCGCCACCCGGGTGGCCGCCGCGGCCATCGAATCCAGCGGCAGGGTGATCACCTTCGAGATGAAGAACCCGGACGCCAGGCCCAGCGGCAGCCCGAGCAGCACGGTGAACAGCAGCGCGAGCTTCTCGCCGCGCATGGGATCGACGGCCCAGTATTCGCCGTAGATCTGCATCGCGCGCGGACCGTCTTCCAGCCCGCGGGCCGTGAGATCGTCCAGCTCGGCGCGCACTTCCACGGGCAGGGATTGCTGGAACTCGCGGTGCTCGATCTTCCAGAACATGACCTGGGTGCCGGCGAGCACGGCCAGCATCAGGGTCATGGTGACCGAGACCGCCAGGCCGAAGCGGATCCAGATGCGGTCTAGTTTTCGCGCCATAGACGGTATCCGACGCCGCGCACGGCCTCGATCATGTCGGCCTGCCCGACCGCATGCAGCTTGCGCCGCAGCTTGGAAATATGCGAGTCGATGACCCGCTCAAGCGCGTCGCTTTCCGGCAGGCAGTGCTCGATCAGGAATCCGCGCGAGAAGCAGCGCCGCGGCTGGGATGCCAGGCAGGCCAGCAGGCGGAACTCGGTCAGCGTCAGTTGCAGCGGCACGGAGCGCCCGCCGCCCACGTGCGCGACCGCGACGTGGTCCTGCTCGTCGATCTCGATGCCGCCGACGCGGATGGGCGCGGCGTTCGCATGCGCCCCCGCGCGCCGCAGCACGGCCCGCAGGCGCGCCACGACCTCGGCGGGATTGAAGGGTTTGACGACGTAGTCGTCCGCGCCCAGGCGCAGCCCCAGCAGCTTGTCGACGTCATCGGCCAGCGCCGTGACGATGATGACGGGGGTCTGGCCTTCGTCGCGAATGGCGCGCAATACGTCCAGCCCGTCCATGCCCGGCAGATTCACGTCCAGCAGGACCGCGTCGGGACGCAGCTCGCGGAACAGCCGCATGGCCTCGACGCCGTCCATGGCGGAGCAGGTGCGAAAGCCGTCGCGGCGGAGATAGGCCTCCAGGACGCCGACGATTCCCGGCTCGTCCTCGGCCACGAGGACGAGCCGCTCCGTGAAGGTGTTCAGGGATGGATTGGGAAAAGACATGGTTTTGCTGCAAGCGTGGGGCATCTGCGGCGTATCGGCCGGCGGCAAGCTGGCCCGGGGTGCGCCGCCCTGCTTGCCCGCCCAGGTCGAACTGTCGAACAGGCCGGTTACGGATGCCAGGATGCTGTCACGTTTCATTCAGGAATCGACAAGGAATCTTTGTGATTTTGTAAAGTTCTATCCATCTTCCCGATCCCCAAATGGGCGTCGGGCCAATCCAGGCCATCTGCCATTCCTTTCGGGCCTCGCAGGCCCGGCCGCGCAGGACGAAGCCGCGCCTGCCTGACGGCCTCGCGGCGTCGGCTTCGCGGCAACTTCGGCCCCCAGGCGTGGATACGCTTCCCCGGACACAGAATAGTAATAATTCTTATTCTATAGCGAGCCTTCCCCTCTGGCTCTGCTACAGCGGGAAAGGATATCGCGAACACCTTTCAAATTGCATCCTGGGCCGACGGAATGTAGGCCGGATACCACGTTCGGTCCGGAAGCTTGACGCGCCTCAAACTGAAATAATTTCTCCATACAGAAGCGCTGGCGCCGGCAACAGAGGCGCCAGCGTCTGCGGTTCGCGCGGTCAGCCTGGCCCTGCTACTGGCCCCTTTTTTCAAACTGGAACATGACCTGCTTCCGGAAGGCCGCCCCATCACCGCATTGCAGCGACCCGCAATGGCTGGTCAAGGTAGCCGCCGTGCACAGGATGAAGCCGCCGCGAACGCGCAGCGGATGAATATCCGAAGCCCCCCTGACAGGGGCGTGGGGCATGACAACGGCTGGACGGCACCCGCGCCAGATCACGCCAGCAGATGCGCCGAGATCCGCACCAGCATCTCGTCCACGTCGCGCACCTGCACGGCGCCGGGCAGCGCCACATCGCCATGCATCACGAACACCGGCGTCCCCCACTTCAGGCCCAGCGCCATTTCCGACAAAGTGCCCATATTGCCGCCGATGGCGGCCAGGCACACGGCGCTGCGCGCCACCAGGGCGTTGCGCATTTCGCCCATGCCCGTGGCGACGGCGACGCTGAGCCATTCGTTGGCGTTGCGATCGTCATCCTCGGGCAACAGGCCGATGGCAATGCCGCCGCCGTCGCGCGCGCCGCGTGAAGCCGCCGCCATGACTCCGCCACGCCCGCCATTGACGATGCTCATTCCGGCCTGCGCGAGCGCGCGGGCCACCCTGTAGGCGGCTTCGCAGACGCGCGGATCGCCATCGCCGGGCCCGATGATGCCCACGGGACGCAGATGGCGCCGCGCGCCGCATTGACGTTCGGCCAACTGCGCCATCGAGGAAGCCCAGGGCGCTATTCGCAACGGCGTGTCCGCTCGGTTCTTTTCCATGTCTTCGAATCCCGCTGGGTAAGGTATGCCCGTGATTGCACAGGCGCTTCAACGGCGCCGCCGGGCAAGCGCGTCGCCCACGCCCATGACGGCGACGCACAGCGCCATCAGCAGCAGCGACAACGCCGCCGCCACGCCGAAATCCGACCCGCCGTCGCCGATCTGGGCATAGAGCATCAACGGCAGGATATTCAGCTGCGTGCCCGCCAGGGCCAGCGCCGTGCCATAGGTCCCCATGGCAATCGCCGCGACCAGGCAGGCATTGGCCAGCACCGACGGGGCCACCTGCGCCAGCACCGTGTCGCGGAAGGCGCGCCAGCGCGTCGCGCCCAGGGTACGCGCCGCCAGCATGGGCCGCAGATCCAGGTTGGCGAAAACCGGGTATAGCGACAAGGCCACGCGCGGCACCAGGTAATAGACATAGGCGAATCCCAGACCGGTCGCGCTGTAGATCCAGGCGCCGACACGGGCGGGGTCGGCGCCCGCGCCGGCCAGCAACTGCGTGACGAAGCCCGCCCGACCATAGCCAAGAATGAAACCGTAGGCGATGACCAGACCCGAAAACGCCAGCGGCATGCCCAGCAGCGTGATCATCCAGCGCCTGCGGCGCTCGGGCTGGCGCGCCAGTTCCACGGCCACCGCCGTCCCCACCAGCGCCGACACGCCCCCCGCGGTGAGACCCAGGGCGAGCGTATTGCGCAAGGCGCCGGGCAGCAGCGGATTGGCGTACAGCCGCGCCCAGGCGCCGCCGTCTTCGGCGAACGCCTCCAGCGCCAGCGCGGCCAAGGGCAGCACGAAGAACAGGCCCATGAAGGCCCAGGCGGGCCAGGCGCCGAAACGACCGATCATGGCGCGCCTACCTGGCCTGGATGGCCTGGGCCCACAACTGGTCCACCTCGGCCTTGCGGGCCGCGGCCTTGACCACGTCCAAGGGGCGGATCTGCGGCGCGGCGGGCATGCGCGCGGCGGCCTCGGCCGGCAAGGAGACATCGCGCCGCGACGGCCGCACGAAGCCTTGCGCGAACAGGCGCTGGCCGACATCGCTCATGATGAAGTTGAGCCACAGCCTGCCCGCGTTCGGATTGGGGCCGTCCTTGACCAGGCTGATCGCATAGGGCGCCGCCACGCTGGCTTCCCTGGGGATCACGATTTCGCAGGCGTCTCCCATCCCGTCCGCGTGCCGGGCTTTCAGGCCATCGTTTTCGTAGCCGATCCAGACCGGGATCTCGCCCTTCAGGAACTTGGCGTAAGGCGTGGTGCCCTCCACCCGCTGCACATTGCCCGCCGCATGCAGGCGGCCGAGGTAGTCGGTGCCCGCCTTGACATTGTCCTCGTCGCCGCCGTTGCCGTAGGCCGCCGCGAAAGTCAGCACCTGGCCCACGCCGGTGCTGCGCGGATCGAGATAGGTCACCGCGTTCCGGTATTCGGGCTTGAGCAGGTCGGCCCACCCCTCGGGAGCACGGGCGACGAGCTTGCGGTTGACCAGGAAAGCGATGTTCAGCGTGTGCACCGTGAACCAGCGGCCCTCGGCCTCGCGGAACACCTCGGGCAGCTGCTCGAAGCCCACGGGGCGGAAAGGCGCCACCAGATCCTTGCGCGCCGCGTCGACCGCCGAGGCCGCGAAGTAATAGGCGGTGTCGGCCTGCGGGCGTCGCCGCATCTTTTCAAGCGCCACCACCGTGGCGGCGGACCCCAGGTCGTTGTAGGTCAGCTCGATGTCCGGATAGCGTTGCTTGAATTCGCGGAACAGCGCCTTCCAGTTGGCCCATTCCGGTCCGGTATCGAAAGAGACGCACATCCCTTCCTTGCGCGCCGCTTCGTACAGCGCCTTCTCGCCTGCATATAGCTCGGGACCGCCCACGGCGGCCGCGCGCCGCGCCAGCGCCGCCAGAGGCAAGGCGCCGGCGGCCTGGATGAATCGTCTGCGTTGCATCGTGAAGCTCCTTGAGCGGCAAGTGAAATGGGATCAATCGTCCAGCAGGCAAATACGCGCGGGATCGATGGCGATGGCGCCGGCGGCCGGCAGGCTGCCTTGCGCGAGAAAGGGCGCGGACGCCCCGGGCACCTCGAAGTCGTAGCGCGTGACGGCGCCCAGATAACGCACGGCGCCGACCCTGCCCTCCAGGCGATTGGGCGCGCCAGGCGGCGGATCGGCCTCGACATGCTCGGGACGCACCAGCACATGCACCGCCCGGCCCGGCGCGCGCGCGCCCGTCGCCGTGGCCAGTCGGGCAAAGCCCACGTCGACGCGATCCGGCGCGGCGACCCGGCCGGGCAGCAACGTGGACAGCCCCACGAACTCGGCCACGGCCCGGCATGCCGGCCGCTCATACAACACGTGCGGCGCGGCGATCTGCAGCAGACGACCGTCCTTGAGCACCGCCACCCGGTCGGCCATGGCCAGCGCCTCTTCCTGGTCGTGGGTGACCAGCAGCGTGGTGGCGCCGAAACGCCGCTGCAAGGCGCGAATCTGGTCGCGCAGATAGGCGCGCACATTGGCGTCCAGGGCCGAGAGCGGCTCGTCCAGCAACAAGGCGCGGGGATCGATGGCCAGCGCGCGCGCCAGCGCGACACGCTGCTGCTGGCCCCCGGACAGCTGGGTGACGGCGCGCGCGGCATGCTCGGCCAGGCCGACCAGCTCCAGCAGCTCGCGGGCGCGGCGCTGGCGCTGCGCGACATCGACCTTGCGCAGCGCCATGCCGTAGGCCACGTTGTCCGCTACCGACAGATGCGGAAACAAGGCATAGCTCTGGAACACCATGCCGATGCCGCGCCGGTGCACCGGCGTGCCCGCCAGATCCTGTCCATTCAGCAGGATGCTGCCCGCATGCCCGGTCTCCAGGCCGGCCACCAGCTTGAGCAGGGTGGATTTGCCCGAGCCGCTGGGGCCGATCACGGCCAGCAGCTCACCCGTGTCGACCTGCATCGAAATGCCATGCACGCCCTGCCGGGCGCCTGGATAAAGATAATCGACGGTGTCAAAGACCAAGCTCATTGGGATCCGCGCAGAAGAAAGGACGACAGCAAGGCGGCGACGCTGGCGAGGATAAGCAGCACCACGGTGGCGGCGCAGGCGAATCCCGTGGCGCCATAGAACGCCTGCAACAGCAGCACCGGATAGGTGCGATTGTGAAAACCCGCCAACAGGTTGGAGAGATTGAATTCACCGATGGACAGGGCCGCGACCATGACCAGGCCGGACAGCAGGCTTTGGCGCAGGCTCGGCAGGACGATGCCGGTGAAGCGCTGGTACTCGGTGGCTCCCAGCGTGGCGGCCGCCTGCTCCAGACGATCGAGGCCCAGATGACGCAGGTCGGTCAGCAGCGCGTTGGTGAGATAAGGCAGGGTCGCGATGGCATGGGCCGCGATCAGCAGCGGCGTGCTGCCCAGCCAGGGCATGGCGTCGGTGTTGAATACGATCAGGTAGCCGAAGCCCAACGTGATCGGCGGCACCGCCACTGGCATGGCGGCGACGACGCGGCCGGCGAACGCGCGGCCGGCGCGCTCGCCACGATGCAATGCGTAGGCCAGGGGCGTGGCCAGCACGGCATTGATCGCGCACGCGGCCAACGCGACCATCAGGCTGGTGGAGAAGGCGCGCCGGAACGCGGCATCGTGCCACAGCTCGGCATACCACTGGCCGGTCGCGCCATTCGGCAGCAGCGTGTTGGTCCAGTTCTGGCCAAAGCTGCCTATCACCAAAAGCACGATCGGCAGCAACAGATACGCGCCATACGCCAGGGAAACGCCACGGACCACAGCGACCTCCGCATCCAAGAAAACCTGCCGTAATACTTTCCAATATGGACCATATGCAGCCATGCCACGCGGTGCATTCTAGGTAAAAAAATAGCCTTTTCACATGTGATTTTTATGAATACATTTGAATTTTTGGAAAGTATCTCGATCAACCTGTTCAAGAGTGCATACCCGTGAAACATCAATGCCCTTCCCTGAAGGAATTGCTGGCCTTCGACGCGGTGGCGCGGCAAGGCAGCCTGACCCAGGCCGCCAACGTGCTGTGCCTGTCCGTCAGCGCCGTGAGCAAGCAGATCGCGGCGCTGGAGTCCTTTCTCGGCGTGGCCCTGCTGTGCAAGGACGGGCGCGGCATTCAACTCACCACGCAAGGCCGGGTCTACTGGCAGAAGATCGCCGGCAGCCTGCGCGCCATAGAAACGGCCACCTACGAAACCCGCGCCAGCCACGGCGACGCCGGCATGATCACGCTGGCCAGCGTGCCCACCTTCCTCACTCGCTGGCTGATTCCGCGCCTGCCCGAGTTCCGGCGCCGGCATCCCCAGGTGACGCTGAGCTTCAGCCGTCATCTGGCCCCCGCCGAGGATATGCCCGCCCGAGTGGACGCAGCCATCCGGTATGGATCGGGCAACTGGCAAGGCGTGGTGACCGAATACATCGCGGGACGCGAGTTCGTGCTCATCGCGTCGGACGGTCTGGCCGGCGGCCGCAAGGGGCTGCGCCGGCCCGAGGCGCTGCCCGATCGCACCCTGCTGCATCACGAGGAAGCCGCCAACGCCTGGCCGCAATGGGCCGCGCGGCATGGCGTGGCGCAGGCGCGCGTGGCGGCCGGTCCGCGCTTCGCGCAGTATTCGGCGATCATCCAGGCCGCGCGCAGCGGGCTGGGCATCGGCCTGGTGCCGCGCATCCTGGTGGAGGACGAACTGGCTGGCGGTGACCTGTACAGCCCCTGCGGCGCGTCGGTAGTGGTGGACCAGGGACACTATCTGTGCGTGCGGCCCGACCGGCTGGACCTGCCCGCGTTCGGCGTCTTTCGGGAATGGCTGCTGGAAGAGGGCGCGCTGTCGCGGGAAGCCACGGGATCGTCGGCGCGAGCCTGATCACCACGCCCGGCGGAGCGGTCCCGGTCCTGCCGGGAAACAGGCTGGCGATTGACCGGCAGATCCGGTACTTTGCTTAAATAATAATGATTTGCAATAATCGTCGGCTTCTCGCCATCCCCACCGCTGGCCTCACGCCCCTCCCCCACCATGCGCCGGACCCGTCCCACCGAACACGGTTGGCTCGCCTACTATCGCGAGCTGCTGGGAACATGGCGGCGCAAGGCGCAAGGCCCGGGCGATGTCGAGGACTCGGCGCACGACGCCATCGCCAACATGCTGGAGGGCGACGTGTCCGCCATCCGCAATCCCCGCGCCTACCTGCACCGCAGCGTCCATCACGGGCTGATCAACCGTCACCACCGGCAGCAGCGCGAAGCCGCCGTGCCGCTGCACGACCTGGCCGAGGACGAGCATCCCGCCCACGAGGATCCCGAGGCCAACGTGCGCACCGCCCAGCTGTCGCGCGCGCTGATGGAAGCGCTGGCCGAGCTGCCGCAGCCCTGCGCGGCCGTGTTCGCCTGGCACCGCCTGGAAGGCCGCACGGTCGCGGAAATCGCGGCCCAGCTCGGCCTGTCGAACAGCAGTGTGGAAAAATACCTGACGCGCACCATGCGGCACCTGCATGCGCGGCTGCGCCCGTTCTCCCAATGACATGAAGGACCACGCCGACCCGCCGTCCCGCTCGCGCGGAACCGCCGCGAATTCGCCCATGCTCCCGGATACGCACCATGGACCCCTCTGACGCCCGTCGCCCGCCGGCCGATCCGCTGGACGCGGCGGCCTACTGGTTCGCCCGCGACAGCGGCGGGCTGATGTCGGCCGCCGAGCGGAGCGAGTTCGACGCCTGGCGCCGCGCCGATCCCGCGCATGAACGCGCCTACCGCGAAATGCTGGACACCTGGGCGCTGACGCGGGCCGTGCCCGACCACAAGCTGCGCCCGCTGCTGCGGCCGGCGGCGCCTGAGCGTCGTTTCTCGCCGGGCCGCCGCAGGCTGGCCTGGGGCGTGGGCGCGACCGCCTGCGCGGCCGCCGCCGTGGGCCTGGCCTCGCCCGGCTGGTGGCCCGCGTCGACGCTGCCCGCGCAGCGCTACGCCACGGCGCGGGGCGAGCGGCGCCGCGTCGATCTGGAGGACGGCTCCGTCCTCACCTTGAATACCGGCACGCAGACCGAGGTGCGCTACACGCGCTCCGAACGGCGGGTCACGTTGCACCCAGGCGGCGAGATCATGCTGGACGTATCGCCCGACGCGTCCCATCCCTTCATCGTCGACACGGAGATCGGCCGCGTGCGCGTGACGGGCACGCGTTTCAACGTCCGCCACGACGGCGGCCAGATGGCGGTCGCGGTGGAATCCGGCTCGGTCGAGGTCATCGCCGGCCCGTGGTGGAACGGACAGCGCGTCAAGCTGCCGGCCGGCTACGGCGTGCGCATGGCCGGCGGCGGCGAGACGGTGCGCATCCAGCCGGTGGATGTGGCCACGCTGACCGCCTGGCGCCAGGGCAAGACGGTGTTCAACGACACGCCGCTGGCCGAGGTGGTCCGGGAAATCAACCGCTACCGCGCGCAGCCCATCCAGGTCGCGCCCGCGCTTGCCCGCGTGCGCATCTCCGGCGTGTTCGACGTGGACGACACCGGCGCCTTCCTCAAGGCCCTGCCGGCCCTGGTGCCGCTGAGGGTCCAGCCCCGCGCCGACGGCGGCGCCGACCTGCTGGCGCGCTGAGCGGCCGCGCCGCGCCGCCTGGCGCCGGCATCGTGGACGGAGGAACGACGGGCGTCTGTCATCCATACGGGCAGGCAGGCAAAGATACATTCTGTTTCTAATTTGGCATGAGAATTATTCCGGGTTTTTCGGTCCACCCGCTCATACCTAATAACGGCGGCAGTCGCCGCCGCAAGCCCCCGCCCTGACGGCCAGCCGGCCCGCATGGCCCCAGAACGAATACACATCGTGACCAGACCCGACGCCCGCCTTTCCGCCCGCGCCCCGCGCCGTGGCGCTCCCCTTCCCGCCGCGCTCAACGCGCTCGCCTTGTCCATGGCGCTGGCATTCGCCGCCGCGCCGCACGCCGTCCGGGCGCAGAGCGCCGCGCCCGTCAAGATCAGCATCGCCGCCCAGCCGCTGGACAAGGCGCTGCTGCAATTCGGCCAGCAGACCCGGCTGCAGGTCTATTTCCTGCCCGAAGCGGTGCGCGACCTGAAGGCGCCCGCCGTCTCGGGCTCGCTGACCGCGCAGCAGGCGCTGGACCGCCTGCTGGCCGGTTCCGGCCTGGCGGCCCGCATCGAAGGCAACACCGCCGTCATCGCGCCCGCGCCGGCCGAAACCGCGACGCTGTCCGCCGTGCCGGTGTACGGCGACGGCCGCGGCGAAGCCGTCGAGGGCCTGGTCGCGCGCCGCAGCCGCACCGGCACCAAGACCGACACGCCGCTCAACGAGATTCCTCAGACCATCAACGTGGTCACCGCGCAGCAGCTGGAGATGACCGGCGCGACCGACATCAACCAGGCGCTGCGCTACATCCCGGGCTTCTCCAGCTATGGCTCGGAAAACCGCTCGGATTGGTATTCGGTGCTGCGCGGTTTCACCCCCACGGCCTATGTGGACGGGCTGCAGGTGCCCAAGACCCTGAACCTGGCCAGCTGGCGCGTCGAGCCCTACACCATCGACAGCATCACGGTGCTGCGCGGGCCGACCTCGGTGCTGTACGGCCAGGGCGATCCCGGCGCCATCGTCGACGTGCAAAGCAAGCTGGCCAACGGCGACCGCATCCGCGAGATCGAGGTCCAGGTCGGCAACTACGCGCGCAAGCAGCTGGCGTTCGACATCGGCGACACCGCCAACAGCGACGGCACGCTGTCCTACCGCCTGATCGGCGTGGGCCGCGACGGCAATTCACAGACCGGCCCCAACAAGGACGGCCGCATCGCCTTCGCCCCGTCGCTGCGCTGGCAGCCCAGCGCGGCGACGTCGCTGACGCTGTCGGCCACCTACCTGGACGACCGCAGCGACATCGCCAGCAACTTCCTGCCGGCCCAGGGCATGGTGCTGCACAATCCCAACGGCCGCATCTCGCGCGATGTGTACACGGGCGAACCGGACTTCAACTATTACCGCAAGAAGCAGTGGTCGCTGGGCTATGCCTTCGAGCACAAGCCCGACTCGACCTGGACGCTGCGCCAGAACGTGCGCCTGATGCACTCGCAGCTGAACAACCGCTCGGTCTGGGGCGGCGGGCTGGACGCCAGCGATCGCACCATGGCCTCGATCAGCCGCTATGCCGGCATCTTCCAGTTCAACTACAGCCGCTTCGACATCGACAATCAGGCCGAGGCCAAATTCCGCACAGGCGGGCTGCAGCATACGCTGCTGGCCGGCCTGGAATACAACCGCCAGTCCACCACCGACAGCGAAATGCTGGCGCAGGCGCCGTCGCTGAACCTGTACAACCCCGCCTACAGCGGAATCGACCATTCGCTGTTCTATGGTCCCAACGCGTTCCCCCGCACCGACACCTACACCACCATGAACATGGTCGGCCTGTACCTGCAGGACCAGATCAAGTTCGAGCGCTGGGTGCTCACGCTGGGCGGCCGCAAGGATTGGGCCCGCACCAGGCAGACCGACCGCGAGGCCGATACCCGCTCGTCGCAGCTGGACCAGGCCTTCAGCGGCCGCGTCGGCCTGACCTATCTGGGCGATTACGGCCTGTCGCCCTACATCAGCTACTCGACCTCGTTCAATCCGGTGGGCAACACGCGCCTGGCCAGCGGCGACTGGGCCGCGCCCACCAAGGGCAAGCAGATCGAGGCCGGTCTGCGCTGGCAGCCCGACGGCGAGAACCTGACGCTGAACGCGGCGGTCTACCAGATCAAGCAGACCAATGTGTTGACGCCCAATCTGGACGACCCCACCGGCAGCACCTCGGTGCAGGCCGGCGAGGTGCGTTCGCAGGGCGTCGAGCTGAGCGCCGTGGGCAAGCTGACGCCCGAGCTGTCGATCGTGGGCGCCTATGTGTTCCAGAACGTCAAGAACACCAAGGCCAACGACGAGACCCAGGGCAAGTGGCCGGTGGACATTCCGCGTCCGCGCCAGATGGCCTCGCTATGGGCAGACTGGACCTGGCGCACGGGCGCGCTGGAAGGCTTCGGCCTGGGCGCGGGCGTGCGCTACCAGAGCTCGGCGGCAGGCGCGTCGGACAACTCGCTGAAGGTGCCCAGCTACACCGTCTATGACGCCGGCCTGCACTACGAGATGCCGAACTGGCGCTTCGCGCTGAACGCCAGCAACCTGTTCGACCGCAAGTACGTGAGCGGCTGCCAGTCCTATTCCGTCTGCATGTACGGCAACGGACGCACTGTCATGGCCACGGCCAAGTACTACTGGTAAGCCGCCGGCGCGGGCGGTTCAGCCCGCCCGCGCCGCATCCTCCAGGATCAGCTCGGCGCCGCGCTCGGCCACCATCATCACGGCGGCCTGGGTGTTGCCGGACACCATCCTCGGCATGACCGAGGCGTCCACCACCCGCAGGCCGTCCAGCCCGTTCACGCGCAGCCGGGAATCCGTCACGGCATCCGCGTCCGCGCCCATGCGGCAGGTGCCGATCGGGTGATAGATGGTCTGGCCGTTCTGGCGCGCGAAGTCCAGCCATTCGTCGTCGCTCTGCACGTCCTTGCCCGGACTCAGCTCGGCCGCCACGAAGGGCTGCAGGGCCGGCCGCGAGACGATGCGGCGCGCCGCCCGCATGCCGCCGACCAGGCTGTCGCGGTCGATCCGCGCCGCCAGGAAGTTGGGGCGGATGGCGGGCGCGGCCAGCGGATCGGCCGACACCGCATGAATCGAGCCCGTCGATTCGGGGCGCAACTGGGCCACGCCGATGGTCATGCCCGGAAAGCGGTCCAGGATGCGCTCGGCCGCGTTGGCATAGCTGGCGTGCACGAAGAAGAATTGCACGTCGGGCTGCGCGAGCTGCGGCGCGCTCTTGACGAAACCGTGCGCCAGCCCCGTGCCCAGCGTCAGGATGCCCTGGCGCGACAGCGCGTAGCGCGCCACCTGCCGCGCCAGCCGCCAGCCGCGCGACATCTCGTTCAGCGTCACCGTGTTCTTCACGCGCCAGTTCATGCGCGTGGCGTAGTGGTCGATGTAGTTCTCGCCCACCTGCGGCAGCGCGTGCGCCAGCGGAATGCCCAGCCGGGCCAGCAACGCGGGATCGCCCACGCCCGACAGCTCCAGCAGCTGCGGCGATTGCACCGCGCCCAGGCACAGCAGCGTCTCGCGGCGCGCGCGCACCATGTGCTCGCCGTCCTTGCAGCGATAGGCCAGACCGACGCAGCGCCTGCCCTCGAACAGCAGCCGCGTGATGCGCGCGCCGCACTCGACCGTCAGGTTGGGCCGGCCCGAGGCCGGTTTCAGGTAGCCGTCCACCACGCTCCAGCGTCGCCCCCGGTGCTGCAGCACCTGGTAGTAGCCCACGCCTTCCTGGCTGCCGGCGTTGTAATCGGGATTGAGCGGCTGGCCGTCCTGCTGCGCGGCCTTCAGGAAGGCCTCGGCCACCGGATAGCGTTCCGAGACTTCATGCAGGCGCATGGGGCCGTCGTGGCCGCGCCCCGCGCCGCCTTTTTCATAGGCTTCGATCTTGCGGAACAGGCGCTCGGCCTGGGCCCAGTTCCAGCCCGCCGCGCCGGCCGCTTCCCAGCCGTCGTAGTCCGCCGGCTGGCCGCGCACGTAGATCATGCCGTTGATCAGGGTGGAGCCGCCCACGCCCTTGCCGCGCGGCACGGCGATGCGGCGGCCGTGCACGTTGTCCTCGGGCTCGGTGGAGAAGCGCCAGTTGTAGTCGGGATCGACCAGCAGCTTGGAAAATCCCGCGGGAATGCCGATCCAGGGACTGCGGGCCTCGTGGCCGGCCTCCAGCATCAGCACGCGGTACTTGCCGTCGGCGCTCAGGCGGTTGGCCAGGATGCAGCCGGCGGTGCCGCCGCCGGCGATGATGAAATCGTAATCGCTCATCGACTCAGGCCCGCACGCCCATCATCTCGGCCATCAGCGCGATCTGGCAGGCCAGCATGGGCGCGCCATGGTGGATGCGGCAGCCGCGCGCCGCCGCCGCTTGCAGCAGCGCCGTGTCGCGCGGCTGCATGATGACCTCGCACACCAGCTGGTCCGGCGTCAGGCGGCCGGCGTCCAGCGGCAGCGGATCCGTGTCGCGCATGCCCAGCGAGGTGCCGTTGACGACCAGATCGTGGCCGGACGGATCCGCCCTGCCGATGTCGATGCGCGCATCGGGAAGCAGCGACAGGATGCGCGCCTTCAGGTCCTCGGCCTTGGCCGTCGTGCGGTTGGCGATGGTCAGCCGCGCCACGCCGGCCTGCGCCAGCGCGAAGCCGATGGCGTTGGCCGCGCCGCCGGCGCCGGCCAGGTAGGCGCTCTTGCCCTTCGGGTCCACGCCGGCCTCGATCAGGCCGCCGACGAAGCCCTCGCCGTCCAGCATGTGCGCCGTCAGCCTGCCGTCGGCGTCGCGTCGCACCACATTGGCCGCGCCGATCTTGCGCGCCACCGGCGTGGCCTCGTCGACCAGGTCCAGGATGGCTGTCTTGTGCGGCATGGTGACGATGAAGCCGCCCAGGTTCTGCAACTGCCGCAGCCCCTGCACCACCTGCGCCAGCTCCGCCGGGCGCGCGTGGAACGGCACGCACACGCCGTCGAAGCCCAGGCGCGCGAAGTGCTCGTTCATGCGCTGCGGCGTCTTCACGTGGTGGATGGGGTCGGCCAGGATGCCGAACAGCCGGGTATGGCCGCTGATTTCCTTCATGGTGTGCTCCGAGGCTATTTCTGTTCCAGCAGCTCGCGCGCCACGGCGGCGATGCCGTCGGCGTCCAGCCGGTAATGGGCGTACAGCGCGGTGGGCGGCGCGATCAGGCTGTATTCGTCATGAATGCCGTGGCGGCGCAGGCGCACGCCCAGGCCGCCGTCGGCCAGCACCTCGGCCACGGCCGAGCCCAGCCCGCCCATCACATTGTGCTCTTCCACCGTCAGCATCCGGCCGGCGGCGCGGGCCGCGGCCAGCACCGCGTCGCGGTCCAGCGGCTTGATGGTGGGCATGTCGATCACGCCGACCGACAGGCCGGCCTCGCGCAACCGTTCGGCGGCCTGCAGCGCCGCGTGCACGGCGATGCCGCAGGCGATGATGTTCAGGTCGCCGCCCAGCGCGTGCGTGATGGCGCGGCCGAACTGGAACGGCGCGCCATCGGCGTAGACCTGCGGATCGCGGCCTCGGCCAATGCGGAAGTAGATGGGCTCGGGCCAGTCGACGCTGGCCTTGATGGCCGAGGCCAGTTGCGGGCCGTCGGCCGGCGACACCACGGTCAGCCCGGCGATGGCGCGCGTGGTGGAGATGTCTTCGGTGGCATGGTGCGAGGTGCCGTAGAAGCCCAGGCTGATGCCGGTGTGATGACCGATCAGGCGCACCGGCAGCCGGGTATAGGCCACGTCCATGCGGATCTGCTCGCAGCACAGCAGGCCCAGGAAGGACGCGAAGGTGGCGACGAAGGGCATCAGCCCCGTGGTGGCCATGCCGGCGGCGGCCGAGACCATGTTCTGTTCCGAGATGCCGAACTGCACATAGCGTTCGGGAAAGGCGGACGCGTAGCGGTTCAGGCCGTTCGAGTATTGCAGGTCGGCCGAGCCGGCCACGACGGGATGGCCGGCGCGCGTCAGATCGATGAGCGCGTCGGACAGATAGGACAGGCCGGGCGTGACCGCATTGAGCGCGCGGTACTGCCAGGAATCGGGGGAGCGCGGCGCGGATGGCGACCCGGAGTGCGGCCGGGTGTGCTGCTGGGATTGCGGCATGGCGGTTCAGATCTCGCGGGACAGGATTTCGGCGACGGCGGCATCGGCGTCGGACGGGGCCAGGTAGCCCAGGTGCCAGCCGGGTTCGGTTTCCATATAGGACACGCCCTTGCCCTTGACGGTGCGGGCGATCACGCAGGCCGGCCGTTCGCGCGTGCCGTCCGCGCGCAGCCGGCGCAGCAGCGCGGTCAGCGCGGACAGGTCGTGGCCGTCGACCTCGTGCACGTCCCAGCCGAAGGCGCGCCACTTGTCGGCCAGCGATTCCACGCCGATCACGTCGTCGACCCGGCCGTCGAGCTGATAGCCGTTGCGATCGACGATGGCGATCAGGTTGGACAGCCGGTGATGCGCGGCGAACAGCGCCGCTTCCCAGACCTGCCCTTCCTGCATCTCGCCGTCGCCCAGCATGACGAAGACGCGGAAATCGCGCTGGCCCAGGCGCGCGCCGACCGCCATGCCGGCGCCGTTGGACAGCGCGTGGCCGATCGAGCCGGAGCTGAAGTCCACGCCCGGCACCTTGCTCATGTCGGGATGGTCGCCCAGCGGGCTGCCCAGGCGGGTGTAGTCATCCAGCCATGCGCGCGGAAAGAAATCATGGTCGGCCAACACCGGGAACAGGCCGACGGCGGCATGCCCCTTGCCCATGAGGAAGCGGTCGCGGTCCGGCCAGGCGGGTTCGCCCGGCCGCAGCCGCATCACGCCGTAGTACAGCGCGGCGAAGATCTCGGCGCAGGAAAAGACCGAGCTGTAGTGGCCGACCTTGGCGATCTCGATCAGGCGGATGGTTTCGAGCCGGATGTGGCGGGCCTTGTCCCGCAGCGTCCGAAGCTCGTCCTGGGTGGGGATTTCCAGGTCCGTGGGCATGGCGTCTCCTGCCGTTTTTAGATATATCATATATAATATACCCATCGCGCTCGAATTGGCTATGCCGGGCTAGAATTCGTTCCGGATTCACCCGTTCCTTCCCATACGCACGCCGCAACCGCCATGCCCAGCCTTAAACCGGTCAAGAAAGAGAACCTGTCCGTCAGGGTCTACAACGAAATCCGCAATGCCCTGATCAACGGGCAGTACGAGCCTGGCGAACGCCTGATCATCGGCGAGCTGGCCCAGGAAATGGGCGTGTCCATCACGCCCGTGCGCGAGGCCATCTTCCGGCTCATCAGCGAGCAGGGCCTGGAGATGCAGGCCGCCACCGCGGTCTACGTGCCCTATGTGAACTCCGAGAAGCTGCGCGAGATCCAGCAGATCCGCTTCCACCTTGAAGGCATGGGCGCGGCGGAGGCCGCCAAGCACATCACCCGCAAACAGCTCGACAACCTGATCGCGCTGCAACAGGAATTCCTGTCCTACACGGCCAGCGATCCCAAGCGGGCCAGCTACCTGAACCGCAAGTTCCATTTCGGCATCCTCGAGGCCAGCAACAAGCCCATCCTGCGCAATACGGTGGAATCGTTCTGGGTCATCACCGGCCCCATCCTGAAGGTCTTCCACGTCAAGACGGCCGGCATCGACTACACGCAGGACGAGCACCGCCACGGGGCCGTGCTGGCCGCGCTGGAGGCGCGCGACTCCGAGGCCGCCGCCCGCGCCATCCAGGCCGACCTGGTCTGGGGCGGCAAGATCATGATCGACTGGCTGGTCGAGCGCGAGAAGGAAATGGACTACCGCCCGCCCGCCCCACGCAAATAGGAAACCGCATGCTGACGATCTTCGGCGCTCCCGGCCGCTATATACAGGGCCCCGACGCACTGGACACCCTGGGCCGGCAGGCCGCCCTCTTCGGCCGCCGCGCCGCGCTGGTGATCGACGGCCCCATGCATGCCATCCTGGGCGCGCGCGTCGAGGCGCTGTGCGCCGCCAGCCAGGTGCGAGCAATGCCGCTGATCGTCGAAGGTGATCTGACGCCCGAGACCATCGAAGCGCTGCGCGCGCAGGCCGGCAGGCTCGACGCCGACATGGTCGTCGCGGTGGGCGGCGGCAAGGCGCTGGACGCCGGCAAGGCGGTGGCGCGCTCGCTGCATTGCCACCTGATCACCGTGCCGACCGCGGCGTCGAACGACGCCCCCACCAGCAAGAACTACGTGCTGTACGACGCCGACCACAACCTGCTGGCGGTCGAGCACATGCTGTTCAACCCCACCATCGTGCTGGTGGACACCACCGTCATCGCCAGCGCGCCGGCCGCCTTCTTCCGCGCCGGGCTGGGCGACGCCGTGTCCAAGAAGTTCGAGGCCGAGCAGTGCCGCCGCCACGGCGGATCCAATATGTATGGTGGCAAGCCGCCCCTGGCCGCGCAGTTGCTGGCCGAGGGCTGCCTGCGCATCCTGCTGGAAGACGGCGCCCAGGCGCTGGCAGCGGCCGGGACCGGCCGGCCCACGCCGGCCTTCGAGCGCGCGGTCGAGGCCATGATCCTGCTGAGCGGGCTGGGCTTTGAAAGCGGCGGCCTGTCCATCGCCCATGCGCTCACGCGCGGCCTGCCGCGCATCGCCGGCCTGGCCACCTCGGCCCACGGCTTGCAGGTGGCGCTGGGGCTGCTGGTGCAACTGGATCTGGAAGCGCGCGACGACGGCCTGCTGGCCGAGCTGACGCGCTGGTACGCGCAAGTGGGCCTGCCCGTCAGCCTGCGCGAGCTGGGCGCCACGGCGCCGACGGACGCGGAACTGGAAACCGCCGCCGCCCTGACCTTGAACGCGCGCCACGCGGCCAACTTCGACCGGACGCTGTCGGTGGCCGAACTGGCCGCCGCGCTGCGCCGGCGCGCCTGAGCCCGGCCGCCTGAGACGCGCGCCGCGCCCGGGCGCGATGGTCGCGAGCGCGCGCCACGCAGTCTTGCGCGCCGCGCATTCCTGCCTTTGGCTGTCGCGTGATCAACAAACCGGCGCCGCGATCTTCGGCGCCGGCGGGCCTCATCCCATCAATAGAGTTTCTGCGTGAAGCCGTCCACCACGATGGCCTGGCCGCTGACGCTGCGCGCCGCCTCGCTGGCGTTGAACAGCACCATGTTGGCGATGTCGCGCGCCGTGACCATGCGGCCCATCGCGGCCTGGTTCTCGTAGAGCGCGGCGATCTCCTCCACCGGCTTGCCCAGCGTCTCGGCCTTCGCGGCGATGACGGCGCGGATGCGCGGCCCTTCCACCGCGCCCGGCAGGATCGCGTTGACGCGGATGCCATGCGGGCCCAGCTCGATGGCCAGCGATTTGGTGAAGCCGATCACCGCCCATTTCGACGCCGAATAGACCGAACGGCCGGCGAAGCCCAGGTGGCCGGCGGCCGAGGACAGGTTGATCATCACGCCGGCCTTGGACGCCTTGAGCAGCGGAATGGCCTGGCGCGCGCACAGGAACTGGCCGGTGATGTTGACGGCCAGCGTGCGGTCCCAGTCGGCCTTGGACAGGGTCTCGACAAAACCGGTGGGACCCGCCACGCCGGCGTTGTTCACCAGCACATCCAGCCCGCCCAGCTCGCGCGCCACGGCCTGGAACAGCGCCGCCACGCTGTCCTCGTCCGACACATCGGCGCGCAGCGCGTGCACGCCAGGCAGCTCGGCGGGCAGCGCGGCCAGCCGGGACTCGTTCACGTCGCAGACGAACACCCGGGCGCCGGCGCGATGGAACACGCGGGCCATCTCCAGGCCCAGCCCGTCGGCGCCCGCGGTGATCAAGACCTTCTTTCCAGCGAAATCGACTTCTTCGAACATGCTAGCTGCCTCCTGGTTCTCACATGGCCTACGCCACTCGGTGATATACGATATATTTTTTCACTACGCGAAAAAGGATTCCGAAATCCAATGGGGACGGGCTTATCCTCAGGCTGAAACAGCCCCCAATCTTGCGCATCGTTGCGCCAGAATCGGCCGCAAAGGCTTTATTCATGCGGCTTGAGGGAAATCCCCGATTCGTCCTCCTGGCACCGCCACTAGAATCCATGGCGAGGTTTCACGACCCGATATCACATATATCATATATTCAAAAGACGGACGCAGCACCGGCCAGTCCGCATCCCATACCGACAAAGGAGCGCAGATGTACAAGTTCAAGAAACTCGTCCTGGCCTTGGGGCTGTGCGGCGCGGTGGCGACCGGAACCGCGGCGGCGGACATGAAGGTGGGGGCCCTCTTCCCATTCAGCGGCGCGCTGGCGCTGCTGGGGCAGGAGAGCTATCGCGGCCTGGAGCTGGCCGTCAACGAGATCAATGCCGCGGGCGGCATCAACGGCGAGAAGATCCAGATCGTCAAGGCCGACGCGGTCGACCCGACCCAGGCCGTGTCCGAAACCAAGCGCCTGATCTCGTCCAACGTGATCGGCGTGTTCGGCAGCTACGCGTCCGGCATTTCCTACGCCGCCTCGCCGGTCACCGAGCTGGCGGGCGTGCCCTACTTCGAGCTGGGCGCCACCGCCCACAAGATCACCACGCGCGGCTACAAGTACCTGTTCCGCAGCAATCCCAACACGGCGCTGTACGGCGTGTCGGTGGTCAACGCCCTGCACGAGACCATCGCGCCGGGCATGGGGCTGAATCCCAAGGACATCAAGATCGGCATCATCCACGAGGACGGCCCCTACGGCACCGACGTGGCCGCCACCGAGAAGAAGCGCGCGCAGGAGCTGGGCTACACGGTGGCCGAAGTGCTGCCCTATTCCGCCAAGACGGTGGACCTGTCCTCGCTCATCCTGCGTCTGAAGGGCGCCAAGGTGGACGTGGTGCTGCAAACGGCCTACCAGAACGACGCCATCCTGTTCTTCAGCCAGGCGCGCGCCGCGGGCTTCAAGCCCAAGGTCGTGATCGGCGCGGGCGGCGGCTATTCGCTGGCCGACACCGCCAAGGCGGTGGGCGCCGACATGAACGGCGTGTTCGACCTGGACTTCCCGCAGTCCTCGATCAATCCGGCCGGCGCGCCGGGGCTGGACAAGTTCCTGGAAGCCTACAAGTCCACCTACAAGAGCGATCCGCAGTCGGGCCACAGCCTGACCAACTACGTGGGCGCCAAGGCCTTCTTCGACGCCATCGCCAAGGCCAAGTCCACCGACAAGGACAAGATCCGCGCCGCGGTGCTGGCCTACAAGGTGCCGGCCGGCCAGACCGCCAACGGCTGGGCCTTCGACTTCGGCGAGGACGGCCAGAACAACGCATCGACCTTCTACGTGATGCAGTGGCAGGACGGCAAGCTGGTCACGATCGCGCCCAGCAACCTCGCCCTCGGCAAGCCGGTATTCAACAAGTAAACGCCGAGCCGGCATCCGGCGCCAGGACCGCCCGCGGGGGCTCCTCGCGCCGGCCGCCGGACACACGCGGCCCCGCCGTCGCCCGGCCGGGGCCGTGCATCGACTAGAGGTTGCATCATGGATATCTTCATACAACTGGTCATCAACGGCCTGTTGCTGGGCGGCGCGTACACCATCATCAGCCTGGGGCTGACGCTGATCTTCGGCGTGGTGCGCGTGGTCAACTTCGCGCACGGCGAGTTCCTGATGGTGGGCATGTACCTGGTCTACCTGATCGCCGCGCAGTTCGGCGTCCATCCCTACCTGGGCCTGGCGCCGGTCGCCGTCATCCTGTTCGCGCTGGGCGCGCTGACGCAGAAGGGCATCATCCAGCCGCTGCTCAACGCCGACCAGCACATCCAGATCTTCGCCACGGTGGGCGTGTCCACCATCCTGCTGAACCTGGCCCTGGTGCTGTTCGGCGCCAACGTGCTGCGCGCGCCGGTGCAGCTGGGCACCAGCGCCATCGACGTGGGCAGCTACTCGATGGTGAGCGGCCAGATCATCACCTTCGTGGTCGGCATCAGCCTGGCGGTGCTGCTGCACCTGTTCATGCACCGCACCTACCTGGGCCGGGCGCTGCGCGCCGTGGCCCAGCACCGCTACGCCGCCACGCTGATGGGCGTGAACGTGAACAACGTCTACGCCATCGCGTTCGGCCTGGGCACGGCCTTCGTCGGCATCGCCGCCGGCCTGCTGGCGCCGCAGTACCCCGTGTTCCCGACCGTGGGCACGTACTTCGTGCTGACGGCCTTCGTAATCGTGGTGCTGGGCGGGCTGGGCAGCCTGTACGGCGCCGTGGCCGGCTCGATGATCATCGGCATCGTCGACACGCTGGCCGGCTACTACGTCGCGCCCGACCTCAAGGAGGTCGTGTATTTCGGGATCTTCCTGCTGATCCTCGTCCTGCGTCCGACCGGCCTGTTCGGCGTCGGCACGGAATGAACGGAACGACAAGGAGAAAAAACATGTTCCCCGATCTACGCAGCCCCAAGGGCTATGTCGGCCTGATCCTGATGCTGGCCATGCTGGCCGCGCCGCTGGCGCTGGGCACGCCGTTCTGGACCAACCTGTTCGTGCTGCTGTTCGTGTTCTCGGCCCTGTCGGTGGCCTGGAACATCGTGGGCGGCTACGCCGGCCAGCTGTCGCTGGGCCACGCCGTGTTCTACGGCATCGGCGGGTACACCGCCACGCTGCTGACGCAGAACTTCGGCATCTCGCCCTGGTTCGGCATGCTCGCCGGCGCCGTGATCTCGGCGGCCGTGGCCGTCGTGATCAGCTATCCCACGCTGCGCCTGCGCGGCCCCTTCTTCGCGCTGGCGACCATCGCCATCCTGGAGGTGGTGCGCCTGCTGGTGATCCACGAGGAAAGCTGGACCGGCGGCTCCAGCGGCATCAGCCTGCCGCTGAACATCGGCTGGACCTGGATCGTGTTCCGCGAGAAGGCCAACTACGTGCTGATCGCCTTCGCGCTATTCGCGCTGGTGACCTGGGTGTCCTGGTACATGCGCAAATCGCGCATCGGCCACTACCTGATCGCCATCCGCGAACGCGAGGACGCGGCGCTGGCCGTGGGCATCCACACCGTGCGCATGAAGATCATCGCCGCCGTGGTGTCGGCCATGCTGACCAGTATCGTCGGCGCCTTCCACATCACCTACCTGACCTTCGTCGACCCCAGCTCGGCCTTCTCGCTGGAGCTGTCGGTGCAGGTGGCCATGTTCGCGCTGATCGGCGGGCTGGGCACGGTGGCCGGCCCCATCGCCGGCACCTTCCTGGTGCTGCCCATCGCCGAACTGGCGCGCGGCTGGCTCAGCAGCGTGGGCAACGGCATGCACGGGCTGATCTACGGCCTGATCCTGGTGGCCGTGGTGCTGACCATCCCGCGCGGGCTGGCCGGCGCGTTCGGCCCGATGATCGAACGCTGGCTGGCGCGCCTGCCCTACCTGGGCGCGCCGCGCCGCCCCGCCACGCCGCCGCAGCAGGCGCGGCCGGCGGGACCGGCGGCCGCCGGCCAGCCGGTGCTCAAGGCCGACAGGCTGTTCAAGAGCTTCGGCGGCCTGCGCGCCACCAACGATGTATCGCTGACGCTGAACCAGAACGAGATCCTGGGCATGATCGGCCCCAACGGCGCGGGCAAGACCACGGTGTTCAACCTGCTGTCCGGCTTCCTGTCGCCGGACCAGGGTTCGGTGTCCATGCTGAACGCGCGCGGCGAGTGGGTCAGCTGCAAGACGCCGGATGCCTTCGCCCACCAGGGCCTGGGCCGCACCTTCCAGATCGCCAAGCCCTTCACCGGCCTGACAGTGCTGGAGAACATCATGCTGGGCGCGTTCATCCGCACGTCCAGCCGCGACGAGGCCGAGCAGATCGCGCTCCGGGTGGCCGAGCAGACCGACCTGACCCGGCACCTGGACACCGAGGCGCGCAACCTGACCGTGGGCGGCATGAAACGCCTGGAAGTGGCGCGCGCGCTGGCGATCCAGCCGCGCATCCTGCTGCTGGACGAGGTGATGGCGGGCCTGAATCCCACCGACATCGAGAAGTCCATCCAGATGATCCGCCGCATCCGCGACTCGGGCGTGTCGGTGCTGCTGATCGAGCACATGATGCAGGCCACCATGGCGCTGTCCGACCGCATCGTGGTGCTGAACGAAGGCGCGGTGCTGGTCAGCGGCGCGCCCAGGGACGTGGTCGAGAACCCCGCCGTCATCGAGGCCTATCTGGGCAAGGAGTATCAGGATGCTTAAGGTTTCGAAACTGTGCTCGGGCTATGGCAAGAGCCAGGTGCTCAACGGCCTGGATTTCGAGGTGCGCGCCGGCGAGATCGTCACGCTGATCGGCGCCAACGGCGCCGGCAAGACCACCACGCTCAAGACGCTGTGCGGCGTGGTCGCGGCCACCGGCGGCAAGGTCGAGTTCGAGGGCCGCGACCTGACCAACCGTCCGCCCTACGACATCGTCGACGCCGGCATCACCATGATTCCGGAGGGCCGCCAGCTGTTCCCGCACTTCACCGTCAAGGACAATCTGCTGATGGGCTCGTACAAGCGCGCCGCGCGTCCCATCGTGCAGCGCAAGCTCGAAGAGGTGTTGCAGATCTTCCCGCGCGTGCGCGAGCGGCTGGCCCAGTACGCCGGCTCGCTGTCCGGCGGAGAGCAGCAGATGGTGGCGATCGCGCGCGGCATGATGGCCGACCCCAAGCTGCTGGTGTTCGACGAGCCCTCGCTGGGCCTGTCGCCACTGCTGGTGCAGCAGATGTTCGACATCATCCGCGACGTCACCGCGCACGGCGTGACCGTGCTGCTGGTGGAGCAGAACGTGTTCCGCACGCTGCGCCTGGCCGATCGTGGCTACGTGCTGGAGAACGGCGCCATCGTGCGCGCCGGCACCGGCGCCGAGCTGCTCGGCGACCCCCATGTCAAGAAGGCCTATCTGGGCCACTGAATATCACGCAAAAGGAAACACGCGCCATGTCATTGCGCTGCGCTTACATCGACCACGGCAAGGGCGGCCCGCCCGACATCCTGCGCCTGGCCGAAAGAGAAATGGAAGCCCCCGCCGGGCGGCAGGTGCTGATCGAAGTGGCCTATGCCGGCGTCAACCGTCCGGATGTGCTGCAGCGGTCCGGCTCCTATCCGCCGCCGCCCGGCGCGTCCCCTCACCTGGGACTGGAAGTGTCCGGCACGGTCATCGCCACCGGCCCGCAGGCCAGCCGCTGGCGGGTCGGCGACCAGGTCTGCGCGTTGACGCCCGGCGGCGGCTACGCGCAATACTGCCTGGCCGACGAACGCCATTGCCTGCCGGTGCCACGCGGCATGGACCTGCTGACCGCCGCCGCCATTCCCGAGAATTACTACACGGTCTGGACCAATGTGTTCGAGCGCGCGCGGCTGGCGGCGGGCGAGCGCTTCCTGGTGCACGGCGGCTCCAGCGGCATCGGCCTGACCGCCATCCAGCTGGCGCGCGCCTTCGGCGCCGAAGTCTGGACCACGGTGGGCAGCGCCGAGAAGGCGGCGGCCTGCATCGAGGCCGGCGCGCGGCACGCGCTGATCTACCGCGACACCGACTACGAGGACGCCATCCGCCAGGCCACCGGCGGCCAGGGCGTGGATGTGATCCTGGACATGGTGGGCGGCGCCTACCTCAACAAGAACATCCGCCTGCTGGCGCTGAACGGCCGGCTGGTGCAGATCGCTTTCCTGGAAGGCAGCAAGGCCGAGATCGACGCGCTGCCCATCATGACCAAGCGCCTGACCGTCACCGGCTCGACGCTGCGGCCGCGCTCGGACGAGGACAAGGGCGAAATCGCCCGCGCGCTGGCCGAACGCGTGCTGCCGCTGATGGAGCAAGGTCAATGCCTGCCGCGCATCCACCAGGTCTTTCCGCTGGCCGAGGCCGCCGGCGCGCACGCGCTGATGGAAAGCAGCCGCCACATCGGCAAGATCATGCTGCAGGTGCGGCCATGAGCGCGGGCACGCATGCGGCCCCGGCATCCGCCACGTCCGGCGCAGCGCGCTTCGCCGGCCAGACCGCCATCGTCACCGGCGCCGTCGGCGGCATCGGCTCGGCCATCGTCGAGGGCCTGCTGGCCGAGGGCGCGCGGGTCGGCCTGATCGACTTCAACGGCCAGGCCGGCGAGACCTGGGCCGGCCAGCTGCGCGGCCAGGGCCGCGCGGTCTGCTTCGCCCAGGCCGACGTGTCGCGCTACGAGGAATGCGAAGCCGCCTACGCCCGCATCAGCGACGCACTCGGCCCGGCCACGATCCTCATCAACAACGTCGGCATCTCGCCCAAGACCGAGGGGCGCGCGCTCAAGGTCTGGGAAATGCCGCCCGCCGAGTGGGACCGCGTGGTGTCGGTGAACCTGAACAGCGCGTTCTACATGACGCGCCTGGCCACGCCGCACATGGTGGCGCAGCGCAAGGGTCGCGTCATCAACATGTCCTCGGTGGCGGGCAAGGCCTATTGCGATATCGTGGCGGCGCACTACGCCGCCACCAAGGCCGCGCTGATCGGCCTGACGCGGCACTGGGCCGCCGAGCTGGGCGAGTACGACGTGACCGTCAACGGCCTGGCGCCGGGACGCATCAGCACGCCGCTGCTCAAGAGCGTGCCGCAGGAGATCAACGACGCCGTGGCCGGCGTGACGGCGCTGCGGCGGCTGGGCACGCCCGAGGAAGTGGCCGACGCCTGCCTGTTCTTCGCCTCCGACCAGGCCCGCTTCGTGACGGGCCAGGTGCTGGACGTGGCGGGCGGCTGGCTGATGACCTGAAAGGTCGAGATCTGAAAAAGTTGGCTGCCTGAAAGTCGATGGCCTGAAGCGCGCGGACGCCGGTCGGAACACCGACCGCGCGTCCCTGCCCAGCATCAGGCCTCGCGACGCAGCACCTGCCCCGGCCGCTCGCCGGTGGTCTTGCCGTCCCGCCATACCGGCCGGCCATTGGTCCACACCGACACGATGCCCGCCGACGGCGCGATCGGCTGCGCGAAGGTGGCGCGATCGGCCACCTGCCCCGCGTCCAGCAGCACCAGATCGGCATGCGCGCCCTCGCGCAGCACGCCCCGGTCCGCCAGTCCGAAGCGCGCGGCGGTCAGGCCGGTCATCTTGTGGATCGCCTTTTCCAGCGGGAACAGGCCCAGGCCGCGCGCGTAGTGTCCCAGCACGCGCGGGAAGCTGCCCCACAGGCGCGGGTGCGGCGTCTCGTCATGAGGCAGTCCGTCGGAACCGACCATGGTTTCATCGAACTGCAGGATGCGCGCCACGTCGTCCTCGTGCATGCGGAAGTAGATGGCGCCGGCCGGCTGCAGGCGGCGCACGGCCTCCTCGACGGGACAGCCCAGCTCGCGCGCGACCTCGTCCAGGTCGCGGCCCGAGAACTGCGGATGGGCCTTGGACCAGGTGACGATGACGCGGGCGGCGCCATCGACCAGCGCCTGCTCCAGGATGGTGGACGAGGCGTTGTACGGATAGCAGTCCAGGCAGACCGGTTGCGTTTTCATCTGCTCGGCGATGCGCGCCAACGTCTGGACCGAGCGTCCATGATTGGCCTGCCCCACCACCTTGTGGTGCGAGATCACCACCGGCACGCCCAGCTCGCGGCCGATGTGGAAGGTCTCCTCCAGGCAGTCCATCACCATGTCGCCCTCGTCGCGCAGGTGCGTGGTGAAGATGCCGCCGTGCGCGCGCAGCGGCCGGCAGACCTCGATCACTTCCTGCGTGCTGGCGGCGCGCGACGGCGCGTAGGCCAGCCCGGTGGACACGCCGATGGCGCCGGCCTCCAGCGCCTCTTCCACCCGCGCGCGCATGACGGCGATCTCGGCCGGGGCGGCCTCGCGTTCCAGGTCAGGCACGGCGGCCACGCGCAGCGTGATGTGGCCCAGCAGCATGGCGCAGTTGGTCGCCGCCGGCTGCTCGCGCAGGGCCTGCAGATAATCGCCGTAGCGTTCGTAGCGGAACCAGCCGCCGTCGCCGTCCAGCAGGTCCAGCGGCGGCACCACGCGCGGCGGGCGCGGCGCCAGCGAGATGCCGCAGTTACCGGCGATCACGGTGGTGACGCCCTGGCTGACCTTGGGCGCCATGGCGCCGTCGGACAGCATGGCGCGGTCGTCATGGGTATGGGCGTCTATGAAGCCCGGCGCCAGCACCAGGCCGCGCGCGTCGACCTCGGCGCGCCCGCGCGCGCCGGCCAGGTCGCCCACGCGGACGATGCGGCCGTCATCGACGGCCACGTCGCCCTCGAAACGCGGCGCGCCCGTGCCGTCGACGATCTCGGCGCCCCGGATCAACAGGTCATGGATGGCGGACATGCGGTTTCCTTGATAGTCATCATTCGAGGCAGTCCCTTGATCGTCGCCATTCGAGGCAGAGTCGCCCCGCTCGGGGCCGCGCGGATCCGGCTCCGCCGGTCCGCTGCGGCGCCCCCTGGGGGAAGCGCGCAGCGCTTCGGGGGGGACCTCACTTCCCGATATTCCAGAACAAAGTGACCGGCGCGTCCAGCACGCCCGACAGCTTCTTGCTGTAGGCCGCCGGAATCTGGAACTGCCCCAGCGGCGCCACCACGCCCTCGTCGATGGCCAGCTTCTGGATCTGCGCGGCGATCTGCTTGCGCTCGGCGATGTCGGCGGCCTTGGCGTATTTCAGGCGCAGGGCCTCGATCTCGGGCACGTCCGGCCAGCCCGCCCAGGCCTTGCGGCCGTTGGCCGCCAGCGTGGTGTTGCCGAACGGATCGCCGCTGGTGGCCAGGATGCTGTAGGTGGAAAAGATGTTCCAGCCGCCGTCGGCCGGCGATTTCTGATTGCCCTGCTGCGACACCACGCTCTGCCAGTCCATGGCCTTCATCACCACCTTGAAGCCGGCCTTGCGCAGCGCCGCGCCCACCACCACCGGCTGCGGCGAGACCATGGCGATGTCGGACGGCTGCAGGATGACCACGGGCGTGCCGTCATAGCCGGCTTCCTTGAGCAGCGCCTGGGCGCGGTCGATGCGCGCCGGCACCACCCAATCCTCGCCGTAGTTGTCGCCCATGGGATTGCCGCAGCCCATCACGGCCGCGCAGGTCCGGTAGTACTTGGGGTTGCCCACCAGCGCCTTGAGCACGTCCTCCTGGCTGACGGCGGCGATGGCCGCCTGTCGCAGCAGCTTGTTGTCGAAGGGCGGGTACAGATGGTTCATGCGGAAGTAGGTCCAGGCCCCCAGCTTGTCCAGCACGCGGACCTGCAGGTTGTCCTGGCCCTCGACCATGGGCAGCAGGTCGAACGGCACCTGCTGCATGAAATCGACCTCGCCGTTCTGCAGCGCGCTGACCGCCGTCATCTGGTCGGGCATGGCCACCCATTCGACCCGCTCCACCTTGACCACCTTGCCGCCCGCCGTCCAGCTGGGCGGCTCGGCGCGCGGCACGTAGTCCTTGTTCTTCTCGTACACCACCTTCAGGCCGGGCTTGAATTCCGAGGCCACGAACTTGAACGGACCCGAGCCGATGAATTCGGTGATGGGCTGGGCGCTGGGCGTGTCGGCGATGCGCTTGGGCATCATGAAGAGCGGACGCGAGCTGAGCTTGGCCAGTCCCTCCAGCAGCAGCGAGGTGGGCTGCTTGAGCACCACGCGGAACTGCTTCGCGTCGACCGCCTCGATGCGGTCGATCAGCGTCATCAGCACCTGCCCGGTGGCGTCGGCGTCGGCCCAGCGCTTGATCGAGGCGATGCAATCCTCCGACGTGACCGGCGCGCCGTCATGCCACTTCAGGCCGTCGCGCAGCGTGAAGACGTAGGTCTTCCTGTCCTCCGACTCGGTCCAGCTGGCCATCTGCGGCTGCACCTTGAAATGCTCGTCGGTGCCCAGCAGCGTGTCGTAGATCATGTAGCCGTGGTCGCGCGTCATGAACGCGGTGGTCATCACCGGGTCCAGCACCCGCAGCCCGGACTGCATCACGGCCGTGACCGTCTGCGCCTGACCTTGCGCGGCCGGCGCCAGCGCCGCCGCCAGGGCCAGCAACAGTGCACCGGCCCCTTGCCGCAAGCGTCGTGTTTTTTTCATGTCGTTCCCCTTGTGTCGTTGGTTGTGCTGCTCGCGGCTACCACTGGAAAAGCGTATCGGATATGGGCGATGGCCGTCCGGCGATGCGGTCGGCCAGCACGCCGGCGCTGCCCGCGGCCAGCGTGAAGCCCAGCGCGCCGTGGCCGGCGTTGATCCACAGCCCGCGCACGGGCGTGCGGCCGATCAGCGGCTTGCCATCGGGCCGCGCCGGCCGCAGGCCGGCCCATGCCTCGGGTTCGCCGGCCGGCGCCAGGCGCGGCAGATAGCGCCGCACCTGCTCCTTGAGCTGATGGATCCGGCCGCCGTCGATGCCCGCGTCACGATCGCCGATGTCGACCATGCCGGCCACGCGCAGCCGGTCGCCCAGGCGCGCGTAGACCACCTTGTTGTGCACGTCGCTCAGGCTGGTGCGCGGCGCGCGGCTGTCCGGTCCCAGCGCATAGGTCAGGCTGTAGCCCTTGAGCGGGTAGATCAGCGGCTGCAGGCCGGCCTGGCGGCACAGCGCCTGCGCGCCCACGCCATTGGCCACGACATAGGCGTCGGCCTGCATCTCGCCCGCGCTGGTTTCCAGCGCCTGGACCGCGCCGCCGCGCAGGCGCAGCCGCCGCACGCGCGTGCCCAGCCGCAGCCGCGCGCCCAGCCCGCGCGCCAGGGACGCGCACAGCGCCTGGCAATCGGCCGCGTCCTCGCTGGGCGTGTAGACGCCGCCGACCACGCGCTGGCCGATATCGGCCAGGGCCGGTTCCAGCGCCAGGCATTCGTCGCGTCCCAGCGCATGCTGCTCGCAGCCCAGGCTGGCCTGGTAACGCATTTGCGCGCGCGCGCCGGCAAAGGCGGCCGCGTCCTGATAGACCAGCAGCTTGCCGCTGGCGCTGAAGTCGCAGGACGACGCGCCGTCTTGCACCAGCGCGCGCGTCAGTCGCCGGCTGTGCAGGCCCAGCTGCAACAGCTCGGCGGTCGTGCGCGCGGCGGTGTCGCGGCGGCAGGCCGCCAGGAAACTCAGGGCCCAGCGCCATTGCGCCGGATCGGCCCGCAGGCGCAGGCGCAGCGGCGCGTCGCGCCGCGTCAACCAGCCCGGCAGTTTGCCCAGCACCGAAGAATCGGCCAGCGGCGCGACGAAGCTGTAGCTCAGCTGCGCGCCATTGGCCTTGCTGGTGCCGACGCCGGCCTGCGCGGCCTCGTCCAGCACGGTGACGTCATGGCCGTCGGCCAGCAGCGCGCGCGCCGTGGTCAGGCCGATGATGCCGGCGCCGATGACGATGATGTTCATCGGACCGCCACCGTCGAGAGGGCGGCGGCGAGCGCCCGCGCATCGAGGGCGACAAGGGCGGCGGCAACGCGAGACCGCGAGCCGAGCGGTTCAGCCATTGCCATCCCGCCCCCGCATCAGCATGAAGTCCTGCGCCGCCCCGCCGCCCGGCCAGGCCTGACCGTCGCGGATCTCGACATACAGTTCAGTGCGCGCATGGCCGATCAAGCGACCATCGCGCCAGATTTCCGTGCCCAGGCAGACCGCCGTGGCGCGCCGGTTCAATCCGGCCAGGCGCGGGTCGGCCGTTTCCAGGCCGATGATGCGCCCCGCCGCGTCCACGGTCACGCGGTCGCAGGTGGAGGCGCGCAAGGGCAGCGCCTGCTCCAGCCGCAACCATTGCAGGACGCCGGCCTGCCCGGCCAGCCTGGCCCAGGCCAGTCCGCCCAGCTCATCGGCCAGCACGCCGCGCGCGTAGATGGAGTTGTGCAGCAGCGCCACGCGGCCCTGCTGTCCCTGGCGCTGGAACGCGCCCAGGTCGTCGCGCCGCGCCGCGCGCGCGCTGTTGCCCAGGCCCAGCCCGTCTTGCGCGTGCAGCGCGATCAGGCCCGCGTCCCATTCGGGATGCGCGGCCAGCACGGCGTCGACCGCCTGTTGCGGCGGCGCGCCCTCGGCCATCAGGTCCAGCGCCATCCGGTTCAGCGGGCGACCATCGGCGCCCGGCTGATTCGGCAGGCGGTGGCCGGTGACCAGGCCCAGGCCGTCGGCGCCGGCCAGGAATTGCGTCAGGGGTTCGGGGCGGTCGGGACCGCTGGAAATGACCGCCGCCACGCGCGCATCGCGCCAGGACGCCGGCAGGTCCAGCGCCGTCACGCCGCCGCGCTGGGTGGTCCGATACTGCAGCCGGCCCTGCTCGTCCAGCACGGCGAACACGACAAAGCCGCCGATGGCGCCGCGTCCCAGCAGTTCGGCGCCCAGCACCGCGTCGAACACCGCCGCGCCGGCCTGCGCGCCCGCCGCCGCCACTCCTATCGTCATATCGCTCCCCGGATAATGTGACCATAAGGTCACAAAATCATGCTAGTGCGGCCGGGAACAAGACGGAAGCTCGGGAAAACCCGTTGCCCGCGAGGCGGCGGGCAAGGCGCGGATGCGGCAGGAATCAGGCGCGTTGCTGACCCAGCCGGTACACCACGGTGTCGAGCCGGCTCACGCCCGCGGCCTGGAACTTGGGTTCCTTGTCCAGGATGTCGCGGCGGTCGATGATGGCGGCCGGCGCCACGCCCTGGAACAGGGCCTGGGCCTCGCTGTCGGCGATGGAAAATGGCGGACCGGCCATTTCTTCCTGCGGGTAGTCCAGCGTGATCAGCAGCCCGCGCCAGGACGGCGACAGCTGGCCGTAGACGTGGCGCACATATGACGCCCGCATGGATTCCGGCAGCGCCACCAGCGCGGCGCGGTCGTAGGCGCCGACGCAATGCGACAGGATCCGGGCATCCAGGTTGTAGATGTCGCCGCAGATGATCTCTATATTGCCCGCCACATAGTGGCGGCCGTAGGACGATTCATGAATCACGGGCCTGAGTTCGTTCTCGGCGAAGAACTGCTCCACCGCGAGCGGCGCCAGCTCCACGCCCAGCACTTCGTGGCCCTGCGCCGCCAGCCACACCATGTCCAGCGACTTGCCGCAGAGCGGCACCAGCACCTTGCCGCCAGCCGGCACGTCCAGCCCCGGCCAGTATTTCTGCAGCAGCGGAGTCACCCGCGTCTGGTGAAAGTGGGTACGCCCTTCGCGCCAGCGCTCCAGCCAGAATTCCGCGTCCATGACTGCCTGCCTCCTCCGGGGTTGGGATTCAAACGGGCCTCGCGGCGATGCGCGGGCCAGACATGGCGGCCATTGTAGTGCGCGGGAAAAAGGGTGACGCGCAGGGTGACGGGCGCACGCCGCGCCGGTATGCTGTAGCCCGCCTCATCCTGTTCCAGGGATACGATGACCGACGCCCAACCGCTGCAGGCCTTGCTCGCGCAGTGCGCCCTCCAGCGCGAATCCGCGCTGGAAGAACTGTACCGCCTTGCGTCCCCGCATCTATATGCGCTCGCCAGACGTATGTTGAGAGACCCGGCCGCGGCCGAGGACGTGCTGCAGGAGTGTTTTCTCTCGATCTGGCGACAGGCCGGACAGTACCGGCCTGACCAAAGCCAGCCCATGACCTGGATGACCCGCATCGTGCGCAACCGCTGCATCGACCGCCTGCGTCGCCCGGGTCTGGAGCTGCCCGACCCGGACGACGCGCTGACGCTGGCCTTCGCCGACGACTCCCCTGGCCCGCTGGCCCGCCTGGCGGCCAGCCGGGAAGGCAACCGCCTGGCCGGCTGCATGGGCGAGCTGGACGGCCCGCAGCGCGTCGCCATCGCGATGGCGTTCTTCGACGACCTGGCGCATCCCGACATCGCGGCGCGCCTGGACGCGCCGCTGGGAACGGTAAAGAGCTGGATACGCCGCGGCCTGCAGCGGCTCAAGAGGTGCATGGAATGAACTACAGCGACCCCGATCTGCAAGACCGCCTGGCCGCGGATTACGTGGCCGGCGTGCTGCGCGCGGGCGCGCGACGCCGGTTCGCAGGCCTGCTGCGCGAGGACGCCGCGCTGCGCCAGCGGGTGCGCGACTGGGAAGAACGGCTGCTGCCGCTGGCCCTGGCCCTGCCGCCGCAAGCCCCGCCCGAGCATGTCTGGACCGCCATCGCGGCCCGCATCCGATCACGGCCGGAATCTGTGCCGCCCGCCCCCGC